>SCSY01000384.1 GCA_004298625.1 Nitrospirota bacterium
TGTCCAGCACCATAAGCAATTCGATATCCTGGTTGGCGGAAAGCAACCGCGCCATGGTTTCCACCAGCTTCACCCGATCGGCATCGCCAGGGGGGACATCGGCAACACTGCGGATGACTTCGCTGCTCCAGCCAAAATAGTTGAGCAGATAGCGGGTATCCCGGATGAACTGGTCTACGCGCCCTGCGGTGGCAGTCGCCAACTGTTGCAAGTTGTGCAATTCGGAGGCGCGAACCCGCGTAAGGCTGGCATCCAGGCTGATATAGCCGACTATCAGCATGGGCAGCAGCGCGGTCAGCACCAGCGCGACGCTGAGCCGAACGACTATCGGCCAGTTGGATGGATTTACCGAATGACGAAGTTTTCCCGGAATGGACAGCGCAGGCAAGTCTTGAATCATCGCGTTATCGTTGCACACCCGCCGGCTCAGGAAGCATCCAGCATTCGCTCCAGCGCCACTTTCGCCAGTTCCGCTTCCTGCGGCGGCACGGTGATGCGGTTGACGACGTGACCGGCCACCAGGTTTTCCAGGCACCAGGCCAAGTGCGGCGGGTCGATGCGCGCCATGGTGGAGCACATGCATACGGTGGGCGCCATGAACTGGATGATCTTGGACTGGCCGGTCTCGTCTGGCGCCTTGAATTCCTCGGCCAGGCGATTGACCAGATTGAGTTCGGTGCCGACCAGCCAGCGCGTGCCGGGGGGCGATTCGGCGATGATCTTGATGATGTATTCGGTGGAGCCGACGTAATCCGATTTCTCGCAGACCTCGAAGCAGCATTCGGGATGCGAGATCACTTTGCCTTCGGGATACTCGGCGCGGAATTTGTCGATGTGCTGCGGCTGGAACATCATATGGACTGAGCAAAAGCCTTTCCACAGGATGATTTTGGCCTTGTTGATCTGTTCCGGCGTAAGCCCGCCCATGGGCTGATCCCAGTCCCACATCACCATGTCGGACAGCGGAATGCCCATCTTGTGGCCGCTCCAGCGCCCGAGGTGCTGGTCGGGAAAGAACAGCACTTTTTCGCGTTGGCTGAACGACCATGCCAGGATTTTCGGCGCGTTGCTGGAGGTGCAGACGATACCGCCGTGTTCGCCGCAAAACGCCTTCAGGTCGGCGGAGGAATTGATGTAGGTCACCGGGGTGACGGTCTCATCGGGGTTCAGCACCGACGAAAGTTCGCGCCATGCCCTTCTGACCCTAGATAGCGTCGCCATGTCGGCCATCGAACAGCCGGCGGCGAG
>SCSY01000385.1 GCA_004298625.1 Nitrospirota bacterium
CGCGACGAAAGGTTCGTCGAGCACCCACAGCTGCGCCCGACTCCACATCAGCCGCGCCAGCGCCACCCGCCGTTTCTGGCCTTGGGACAGGAAGCGCGCCGGCAAATCCTCGCGTCCGCGCAAACCGATACGGCGCAGTGCTGCGCCCGCCTCGCCGTCGTCGAGGGCAACCCCCGCCAATGCCGCCGTCGCCTGGAGATTCTCGCGCGCGGTCAGGGATTCCTGGATGGCGTTGTGATGGCCGAGATAGAGCAAATCCTCGCGGTACGCCTCGCCCAGCCCGCCGATTTCCGCGCCACCCCAGCGTATCTCGCCCTCCGCCACCGGCGTCAGGCCACACAACATGCGCAGCAGGCTGGTCTTGCCGCTACCGTTGGCGCCCTGCACTTGCAGCAGTTCGCCATCGCGCAAAGTAAAGTTCAAATGGCTGAACAGCGCCCGCGCACCTCGTACGCAGCCAAGGTCTTTCCCTTCCAGCATCAACTATCGTCCCTGTGTTTAAGCCGCAACCCGTCGGAAAGCGGGCAATTGTACTGGATAAGCCGGAAAATTGTATGCGACACACCGTATCTGCCGGCTACGCTTGCAGGTGCAACTGGATACGCGGGGCAAATCCGCCCTGGTGCTGCTTGAAGTCATCAAAACCGCCGAAACCATAGGCAGGCAAAAAAGAAGCATTCGTCACACCGGCTTGTCTTCCACCCACCAATCCATGGTTACACCCTTGCAGAAAGCCGCAATCAGGGCATTTCCGTCACGATCCAGCCACTGGTAGTAGCTCCAGCCTTGAAGTGCAGCGGGCTTCTCCCAAACTCCCATATTTTCCTTGCCGATGGCTTGGCTTATCAACTCCTTGACGATGTCCACCGGCTCCCGATCGATCCTGACGCCCCGGCTGCCGAGGATTTGGCATACCGCATCGTAGTTGTAGCGGGCGATCTTCATCCCGTCATGGTCGAGCTTTTCCTTTCCGCGCTGCGCGGAAAAGTGCCGCAACTGGCCCACCGGCGCCTGCTCC
>SCSY01000168.1 GCA_004298625.1 Nitrospirota bacterium
GTTGATGAACTGCTCGAAAAAGGACGGAGGACCTTCAACATCGGAGAAAGAAAAAAGGCATACTTCAGGATACAGGAGATACTTGCAGAAGAATTGCCTTATATATTTCTATACGTGCCGGATTCAACGCCTATAGTGCATGCAAGGTTTGGAGGCATTAAGGCCACACCCATAGGAATAACGTATAATCTTCATAAATGGTATGTGCCGAAAGATCAGCAGAGGCACAGCATGGAGCCTTAGATGCTTAATTATCTGATGAAACGTATTTTTGAGCTTATCCCCACGCTGTTCGGGATTACGCTCATCTCTTTCTTCATCATCCACCTCGCGCCGGGCAAACCCACAGATATATTCACTGAATTGAACCCGAAGATAACGCCTGAAGCGAGAGAGAAGCTGGAAAAATATTACGGGCTCGATAAATCCATTATCGAGCAATACGGTATATGGCTGAAGAGGATTGCCAGGCTCGATTTCGGGGAGTCCTTCTCCTCCGACAGACGGCCTGTCATGGAAAAAATATGGGACAAGAAAAAACCCCTCCTCGAGCGCAGGCTTTTCGTTACCTTCATGATCAACCTGCTCTCTTTGGCCATCATACTAATTATCGCAATACCCGTCGGGATTACTTCCGCAACACGCAGGAATTCCCTTTACGACAAGATAACAACCGTCAGCGTATTTTTTGGATTTGCCATGCCCTCCTTCTGGCTTGCGCTTCTCCTGATGATTTTGTTCGGCGTATACCTTCACTGGCTGCCCATATCACAGCTTAAATCCATTAATTATGATTCTCTTACCGCATTCGGAAAGATATGGGATATAGCCAGACACCTCATACTTCCCATCTTCGTGTCTGCATTCACCGGACTTGCCGCTGAATCAAGGTTCATGAGGAGCAGCATGCTTGAGGTTATACGGCAGGATTATGTGACGGTGGCAAGGGCAAAAGGCCTTCCTGACAAGTTAGTTATATACCGGCACGCCCTCAGGAATGCCCTGCTCCCAATCATCACGCTGATGGGCCTTAGCGTAGGCGGGCTTATAGGCGGCAGCGTCATCTTTGAAAATATATTCGGGATACCGGGGATGGGACAATTGTTCTACATGAGCGTTATGACGAGGGATTATCCCATGGTTATGTGCATACTCACAATCGGCGCGCTGCTTACGCTTATCGGGAATTTGCTAGCTGATATAGGTTATATGCTGGCTGACCCGAGGATAAGGACAGGATAATATGGGAAATCATAATATCGGGGAAATAATCTGGAAGAAGTTCAGCAGAAACCGGCTCGCAACAGCCGGCGGGATTGTAGTTGTCCTGCTTTTCACCATTGCAATCCTTGCGCCTGTCCTCTCTCCTTATAACCCGGATGATATAGACAGAAAGCATATTCTCGAGCCTCCGGGCCTCGGCCACCCTTTGGGAACAGACGACCTCGGCAGGGACGTCCTGAGCAGGATGATATGGGGTTCGCGCATTTCGCTCGCTGTTGGTTTCGTAGCAGTCGGCATCTCCACTGCGATAGGTATGCTTCTGGGCGCGCTTTCAGGCTATTACGGCGGCTGGCCCGACAGGGCCATCATGAGGTTCATTGATATTATGCTCTCGATCCCGACCTTTTTCCTCATCCTTGCGGTAATCGCATTCATCGGACCGAGCATATGGAACATAATGATCGTTATCGGCATTACCTCATGGATGGGAGTGGCGCGTTTGGTCCGGGCTGAGTTTCTATCAATAAAGGAACGGGAGTATGTGCTTGCAGCAAAGGCTATTGGAGCAAATGACCTCAGAATAATCTTCAAGCACATCATGATAAACAGCATGTCGCCTGTGTTCGTCTCCGCTATCCTCGGTGTTGCAGGCGCAGTGCTTGTAGAATCAGCTCTGAGCTTCCTCGGCATCGGCGTGCAGCCTCCGACCCCAAGCTGGGGAAACATTCTTACTCTGGGAAAAGATAATATCGAAATAGCCTGGTGGCTCTCGATATTCCCTGGTCTCGCGATTCTTATTACGGTTCTCGGATATAACCTTCTCGGAGAGGGATTAAGGGACGCACTTGACCCGAGACTGTGGGATGTGGAATTATAGATACCTATGATAATTAAAGGCATAAACTGGAAATTCGGAAATGACGTGGATACGGATGCGATAATACCTGCGAGGTATCTGAATACCTCTGATCCGGGAGAGCTTGCAAAGCACCTAATGGAGGATGCCGACAAGGATTTTCCATCCAAAGTAAAGGCAGGCGATATTATTGTCGCAGGAAAGAATTTCGGCTGTGGTTCATCGAGGGAGCACGCGCCGATAGCAATTAAGGCAGCCGGCATTCAGGCTGTCATCGCAAAGAGCTTTGCGAGGATATTCTACAGAAATTCGTTCAACATAGGACTTCCTATATTCGAATCTGAGGAGGCGTCGGAGAAGATAAAAGAAGGCGATGAAATCGAGATAGATGCGGATAATGGGATTATAAAAAATATTTCAAAAGACGAGTCCTATAAGGCAAACCCGATCCCTCCGTTCATGCAGGAGCTTATTTCAGCAGGCGGGCTTGTCGAGTGGACGAAGAGGAAGCTGGCAGCGAAGAGTTAGGCGTAAAAAACTTTCCATAAAATTTTTCTAAAGTGACGTAACAAAAAAATTCTACTTTTCCCTTGACATATACAAGATATTGTGGTTTAATTACTGAAACTTTACTGAATACACAAACTATAGAAATACAGGAGGCCTGATTGATGGAGCTTTGCAAGGGTCTTGGGGAGGGATTATGAAGGCGGTGAATGGTCTGTGTTTTACTCCAAACGCATTAAAAGTTCTTGAAAAGCGATACCTTAAAAAAAATGAGGAAGGGAAAATTGTTGAGACGCCCCATGACCTTTTTAAAAGGGTTGCCGGAAGCGTAGCGGCTGCGGACATCCACTACGGAAGCTCAGAGGCAGAGGCGGAGGCATTAGGGTTATCTTTCTATGATATGATGACTTCCCTTGATTTTTTCCCGAACAGCCCGACGCTGATGAATGCAGGAAGAAGGCTCGGCCAGCTCTCCGCATGTTTTGTCCTCCCTGTTGATGATTCCATGGAGTCAATCTTTGATGCTGTTAAAAATGCCGCGATAATACATAAATCAGGCGGCGGCACAGGGTTCAGTTTTTCGAGACTCAGACCAAACGGAGATGTAGTGGGCTCTACAAAGGGCATATCATCCGGCCCCATATCATTCATGACGGTATTCGATACCGCGACAGAGGCAGTAAAACAGGGCGGCACAAGAAGGGGAGCAAACATGGGACTCCTGAGAATTGACCATCCTGACATACTGAGTTTTATAACATGCAAGGACGAGAATACAAAGCTTAACAACTTTAATATCTCTGTTGGATTAACAGAGGAGTTCATGAATGCGCTTGAAGAGGACAGGCAGTATGACCTCATAAACCCGAGGACAAAAAAAATCACCCAGAGGCTCAAGGCCGGGGATGTCTTTGACCTCATAGTCAGCCATGCCTGGAAAAACGGAGAGCCAGGCATTGTATTTCTGGACAGGATAAACGCCTCGAACCCGACCCCTATGCTCGGCGAGATAGAGTCCACAAACCCCTGCGGCGAACAGCCTCTGCTGCCGTATGAGTCATGCAATCTCGGCTCAATAAATCTCGCAAAGATGGTAAAAGACAATGAGGTAGACTGGGAAAGGCTCAGGGAAACTACATGGAAGGCGGTTCACTTCCTCGACAATGTCATAGACGTAAACAAATATCCCATTAAGAAGATTGACGAGATGACAAAGGCAAACAGGAAGATAGGCCTGGGCATAATGGGCTGGGCCGACATGCTCATCCTTATGAATATCCCTTATAACTCTGAAAAGGCTGTCGGGCTTGCAGAAGATGTAATGGGCTTTATACAGGCAGAGGGCAAAAAAGCAACTTCTTCCCTTGCTGAGGCGCGCGGCGTATTCCGGAATTATGAGGGAAGCATCCATGACGGAAAACTAAAGGTAAGAAACGCAACAGTAACAACAATCGCTCCCACAGGCACACTCTCAATAATCGCAGGCTGTTCCTCGGGCATAGAGCCGCTCTTTGCGGTCTCTTACGTAAGGACGGTAATGGAAGGGACAAAGCTCATAGAGGTAAATCCTAATTTTGAAAAAGTTGCGAGGGAGCGCGGGTTCTGGAACAGGGAGCTGATGGAGAAGATCGCGGAAAAGGGAAGCATAAAAGAATTCAAGGAAATCCCGGATGATGTAAAGGCGGTATTCGTCACTGCGCACGACATAAAACCTGAGGAACATATAGCCATGCAGGCGGCGTTCCAGAAATATGTTGACAATGCAGTTTCAAAGACAGTGAACTTCTCTCATGATGCGACAACAAAAGATGTCGAAGATGTATATCGCCTGGCCTACAAGCTCGGCTGCAAGGGAGTTACGGTATACAGGGACGGCTCAAGGGAAGAGCAGGTATTGACGACCGGCAAACAAAAAGAAAGCCCAAAAACACAGAGTGCGCAGCCGATTCAGAAAATAGTCCCGAGAAAAAGACCCGAGATGATCAAGGGCGCTACACGCCTGATGAAAACAGGCTGCGGAAATATTTATATCACAATTAACGAAGATGAAAAAGGTCATCTCTTCGAACTCTTCACCTCTATGGGTAAAGCAGGAGGATGCGCCTCGAGTCAGTCAGAGGCATTGGGGAGACTTATTTCGCTTGCCTTGAGATCGAATATCGAGCCTGAAGCAATCATGAGCCAGCTTAAAGGCGTCCGTTGCCACCAACCGGCATGGCACAGCGGCGGACAGATTTTCTCTTGCTCTGATGCAATTGCAAAGGCTCTTGAAAAATACCAGCATGTTTGCGATAAGGGCAACGGTAACGGACACAAGGACAATGACATCATGCTGATAGGCGCGTGTCCTGAATGCGGAGGCGCTGTTGAGCACGAGGGAGGATGCGCAGTCTGCCATAACTGCGGCTTTACAAAATGCGGGTAACTTAAAAAGTCTTTGCGGCAAGGAGCCGTTCAAAGGTTTCAAGTCGTTGCGACTCGAAACCGAGGAGAATACCGACAGGTGGCAAGCCATAAAGATAAAAAAGAATTATTAGCCCTCTACAAATTATTCGAAGGCCTGGAAGATACCATAATCTATACAGTCGGGCCTGAGGAAGATGTCCCGGCAAAGACACCTCATATACATGCCGACGAAACAGACCACAAGGTAAAGAGGGCACATGTATCCCTCAAAAAGGCTTCACAGGGAGGGATAAGATAGAAAACAGGGTAAGCCGTCATATACTGGTAAGCGTTGCATACATCGCCTGCAGGTTGATCGCAGGCAAAAGAGTAAGCTCCCTTTACGACCCCGATGAAGCAAAGAACATAAACGTAAAAGAGATACTTGACGCTGAATTTATAAAGGAGTTCGACGAGAGACAGGTTGACCGCATAAGAAGCCATGCAAAGGGCAAGATGTATGAATACAAGCCCGGCTCCGGCCATCCGATAGAAATATTCATAGACAAGAGAAACTTCATTATCCACGTCAAAGGCTCCTCCGCCTACTTCATCGGCAATGTCCATAAAGACATCGTTTGCTTTTATAACCACAAGGATGAGACGTACTTTAAGTATGAGATAAAGGGCTGGAATGAAAACCTCTAAAACCATTCTCTGTTTTTTTCTTATCTTCGCCTTAATCTCTCCTGTGTTTGCGGAGGAGCAGCCTGCGGGAACGAAAAAAGAGAACGCCAAAAAGAATATCAAGGAAGCTGCCGGTAAGATAAAAAAAGCCGACAGGGACTTAAAGAAAAAAATCAAGAAAGATACCGGGCAAATAAAGGAAAAGGCAAAAGAGGATATAAAGAAAACAAAAGAAGCTCAGAAAGAAACTAAAGGCTCTCTGGAAAAAATTCGTGAGAGCCTGAAAGAGGCTATCTATAAAACAAGGGATTTTTTAAAAGAAGGCTGGAAGAACTTCCGCAAGGCAATCGGACTGGATTAGTCACCCTGAATATCATCAGCCTACAGCCTCAAATGCAGGGAAGTGATATTTTCAGACAAAGATCTCTTCTGAAGTCCTTGCTTCTTCGTGGCAGTTCCCGTAGCGGCCATGCTCATTATCAGATAGAGCACAACGCCTACTATAACAAGGATGAGAAAGACCTTAAAAACAAGTTTGAAGCTTTTATAGGCGACAAAAAGGATTAACAAGCCGACGGCAACTGAAACTACAAGATTGTCTCTGACTAAGGCAACAATACTGTCAATAATTTCTGTAAACATACCTGTTATAGTATATCATGGCTTTTGCAAAAGAGTTAGGGAGGCGCATGAAAAAAAATTTATGCTTCATGATGTTAATCTTATTTTTGCTGAATGCCGGGTGCACCAACCTTTTTTTCTACCCTGAGAAAGAATTCATTGACAACCCGGCTGCAAAAAAACTCGCGCCCCTTGATGTATATTTTAAAACCCCGGATAGGCTGAAACTGCACGGCTGGTTCTTTCAGGCAAAACAGGAGGCGCGCGCTACGATACTTTTTATCCACGGGAATGCAAGAAATCTCAGCGTGCATGCAGGCAGTGTTTTATGGCTGGTGGATGAAGGGTTTAATGTGTTCATATTTGATTACAGGGGATATGGAAGGTCTGAAGGGAAACCAGGCATAGACGGCATTCATCTGGATGCAGAGGCGGCATTGGAAACTCTTCTCACGCTGCCTGGAGTGAATAAAGACCGGATAGTAGTCTTCGGCCATAGTCTGGGAGGCGCGGTTGCCGTGTATACCGCGGCAAATACGCCTTATAAAGATCTGATCAAGACGCTGGTTATTGACAGCGCCTTTTCCGGCTATCAGCTCATTGCCCAGGAGAAGCTTGCGGAAGACTTTGTAACCTGGCCGCTCCAGTATCCGCTCTCAGTCCTTTTTATCAATGACTATTACAGTCCTGTCAGGTGGATTAAAAAAGTCTCTCCTGTGCCGCTCCTCATTCTGCACACAGATAAAGACGAGGTTGCTCCGGCGCATCACAGCCGTATATTATATGATGCAGCCCTGCAGCCAAAAGAATTATGGCAGGCAGCAGTTAAAGGCCATGTCAGTTCATTTACCGACGAATCGGTAAGAAAAAAATTTATAATGTATATATCGAACGTCTTCCAAAAATAAATAAAGGGAGAGATTAGTTAAAATACTACAAGGAGTTAAAAATGAAAAAAACCGGAATTATTTTTTTATCGTTTTGTTTAATCGGCGTCTTAAGCTCTCACACGGCGCAGGCTGCCGACGCCCAGCTTTATTTTGACAAAGGGAACGCTTATTATAACGACAACGATTTTGACGGGGCAATCAAAGATTACTCGGAGGCTATCTCGATAGACCCCAATTTTGCTGCGGCCTACTATAACCGCGCCCTTGCCTATTACAAGAAAGAAAAGTTCGACGAGGCCATAAGTGATTACAGCAAGGCCATCGAACTGCGCGCCGATAATGCCGAGATATACCACTTCCGCGGCCTCGCATATTACAGGAAGGGCCTATACAATAATGCTATTGAGGATGAGACAAAGGCTGTTTCAATGAACCCCGATTATGCAGCCGCCTATCACAACCGCGGCGTGGCTTATGCAAAAAAAGGACAATATGAGAAGGCTATTGAGGATTATAACAAGGCGCTGGGTCTTCTGCCGAATTATGCCGATGCATATTTTTCTCGCGGCGTTGCTTATGTGCGAAAGGCGTCTGAGGATTTTAAGAAGGCCTGCGAAAAAGGGAATCAGTATGCATGTGAAAACTTAAAACAGCTTTCCGAATAAGGCAGAAAATATGAACCGTAAATTTGACAAAAAAACCGGCAGTGATATAATGGGTCTAAAAGCCGAAAGGCAAAGGAGGAACAGTTATGGCAAAGATAGTAACTTATGAGTGTGACCAGTGCGGTTGCGAGGTAGTCGTAAAGGAGATGCCGGAAACAGAATTAAGCCCGCTCTGCTGCTGCGGCGCGGAGATGGAAGAGGCGCCTGCTGCGAAGAAATCAAAGCCTAAAAAGAAAACGGCAAAAAAGAAAGTCGCCAAGAAAAAGGTTGCAAAGAAGAAAGGGAAGAAATAGTTATAAAGGAATGTGGGGAGAATGTTTAAATTTATCTTAAGGACAGACAACAGCATTTCTCCCCTCTTTATCAGGCTTGCGCTGGGCGCAGTTATGTTTGCGCATGGCGCCCAGAAAGTGCTCGGCTGGTACGGCGGGCCAGGTTTTGAAAAGACTATCCAGATTTTTTCTCAAATGCATTTTCCTTTCTGGATGACACTCCTTCTGATGTTTATAGAATTTTTCGGCTCTTTAGGACTTATCTTCGGTTTATTTACAAGACCCTCTGCGCTCGGCATAGCGGCTTCGATGTCTGTATGCGCATACATGAACCATATCAAGAACGGCTTTTTCATGAACTGGTTCGGTCAGCAAAAAGGAGAGGGTTTTGAATACCATATACTTGTTGTGGGCATCTCCCTTGCCCTTATTTTCAAGGGAGGCGGGCTCATATCAATAGACAGGCTGTTCTCAAAGAAAAGATGACCAAAAAATCCGATTTTCTTCCCTTGTAAAGACCGAACCTCTTGATATAAACTAAATAAAATTTCTCCATGAGGTAAATTTGCCATGAGCAGCAAACCCTTTCTGCTTCGTCCCTTGCTCGATTCCGATGTATCGGAATACGCAGAGATGCTTTACACCTCATTTAATGCCTGGTATTGGAAGCACGGCTGGGGCAAAGACTACTTTGGATGCAAACCCGAAGAAACAGCGATCTTCTTTGATATATATAATGACCTGACGCCGGGGCATAGCATTGCTGCGTTTGATAATAATACCGGACGGATTATGGGTGCATGCTTTTACCATCCCCGCGAATATCATGTTTCTCTCGGTATCATGAGCGTGCATCCTGATTATTGGAGGCGCGGCGTTGGAAAGGCAATGGTGGATCATATTCTCAAATTTACTCAGGAGAATAATTATAAAGCATGCCGTCTTGTAGGCAGCGCTATCAATATGAACTCATTCTCGCTCTATAACCGTTCCGGCTTTATTCCAAGGGTGGTCCATAACGATATGGTGATCAATGTTTCTTCCGATAATCCGTATTCGCATGTCCCCGGAGAAGACCGTGTGAGAGACGCTGTGATAGATGATATTGCGGGGATGGGCGATCTGGAAATGGAGATAAGCGGAATAAGGCGGGAAATAGATTATCGCTATGCAATTAAAACCCCTCGTAGCGTATTGCATGCATCTGTCTATGAAAACGATCAGCAGGGGATAGGCGGCTTCATGATCTCGGTAAAGCACTCTGCCCTTAACATGATGGGACCGTGCGTTGCGCGCACCGAGGAAATAGCGCTCGCTCTCATAAGGCGGGAATTGGAAAGGTTCAGAGGAACATGGGTATTATTTGTTGTTCCGGTGGAAAAAAGGAAAATTGTCGAGCAATTATATAAATGGGGAGCCGTAAATGTGGAGACGCATCTCAAGCAGGTTTGGGGAGAATTCCAACCCTTCAAAGGCGTGAACATGCCGAGCTTTCTACCTGAGACAGGATAAAAAGTGAAAAGCTATTTGCGTTATGTTGCCGCAATATTAGCGGTATCGCTGGCTATCCTTCTGAGGTTTGCCCTGATTCCTCTGATAGGCTACGGCATACCATACATAATACTCTTTCCCGTAACAGTCAGTGTGGCCTTATTCGCAGGCATGGGGCCGGCCGTATTGACTGGACTCTTCGGGTCAATAATAACAGATTACTTCTTTATACAGCCTCTGCATACAATAGTTATTGATACCCCGCACGTTACGCGTGTGATCATCGTTGTTTTAACCAGCGCCTTTGTCGGCTATATAGGCGATATGCTGCGTGCAGGGCGCGCAAGGGCGGAGAAACAGGCTCTTGCCTTAACTGAGAACGAGGCGCGGTTGAAAAGGTCTCAGGAGATCGCCCATCTCGGGAGTTGGGAGCTTGACCTTGCAAATAATAATCTTACATGGTCTGATGAAGTTTATAGGATTTTTGGATTGCAACCTCAGGAATTTGACGCAACATACGAGGCATTCCTTGAAAGAGTGCACCCTGATGACCGGGCAGCCGTGAATGATGCATATTCAGGCTCGCTTAGAGAGGGAAGAGACACCTATGAGATCGAGCACAGGGTTATTAGGAAAGCCACTGGAGAAATCCGAATCGTCCATGAAAAATGCCAGCATTTCAGGGATGAAACCGGGAAGATCATTCGGTCTGTCGGTATGGTGCATGATATTACAGAGCGGAAAACGGCAGAAGAGAAACTTATCAGGGCAAAGGAGGAATGGGAGCGCACATTCGACAGCGTGCCTGACATGATAGCTATTCTTGACGAGAATTACCATATCGTCCGAGTAAATAAGGCTATGGCCGAGAAGCTTGGGGTTAACGCCGAACAGTGCGCGGGTCTTGTATGTTACCAATGCGTTCACGAGACGTCCGGGCCGCCAGCGTTCTGTCCTCATGCCTTAACATTAGCGGACGGAAAATATCATATTGCGGAGGTTTACGAAGAGCGTCTCGGAGGAGACCTCCTCGTAAGCACTTCGCCTTTATTTAATGAAAATGGAAAGTTGATAGGTTCAGTTCACGTGGCGCGGGACATAACAGAGCAGAAGAAGTCCGAGAAAGAAATTAAATCGCTCAATGAAGACCTGAGAGGTTATGTCATAGATCTGGAGGCTGCAAACAAAGAACTGGATGCCTTTAGTTACTCCGTATCCCATGACCTGCGGGCGCCGCTTCGGGGAATAGATGGTTTTAGTCTGGCACTTCTCGAAGACTATGCCGACAAGCTGGATGATAATGGCAGGGACTATCTTGAAAGGATGCGGGCCGGGACCCAACGTATGGGTCAGCTTATTGACGATCTGCTGAATCTGTCGCGCGTAACGAGGGTCAGGATGAGCCGCGAAAATATAAACCTTAGCGCTATTGCCGGAAAGGTTGCGGATCGCCTTAAAAAGACTTCGGAAAAACACGAGGTAGAGTTTATAATTGCAGAAAATCTCCTTGCTTATTGTGATGCGAATCTGTTAAATGTTGTGTTTGAGAACCTGCTCGGCAATGCATGGAAGTTTACGGAGAAGCGCAAAGCTGCGAAGATTGAATTCGGAGTTATGCAGAGCAAACCACCCCTTAATCCCCTCCTTAACCAAGGAGGGGAGCTTGTGGATTCAGAAAACTCCCCTCCTAATTTAGGAGGGGTGGCCGAAGGCCGGGGTGGTGGAATGGTTTATTTTGTCCGCGACAACGGCGCGGGGTTCGATAAAACATACGCTGAAAAACTGTTCACCCCCTTCCAACGACTCCATACGATGGAGGAATTTCCCGGAACAGGCATCGGCCTTGCGACTGTTAAGCGAGTAATCGAACGCCACGGCGGAAAGGTCTGGATCGAAGGAGAGGTTGATAAAGGTGCGACGGTCTATTTTACACTGTAATAGTTTCAAGTTAAAAAAGTCTCAGGTCTCATGTTAAACAATTTGAGACGTGAGGCTACATAGATGGAGGTATGATGAAAAAAAAGAATGATAAGGTAAGCCCGCCGAAGCCGCAGTTAAATTTGACCGTTGAGGAACAGAGGCAGGCGTCGCAGTATGCGAGAAGTCTTATCGAGGCGTCTCTCGACCCTCTCGTAACGATCAGCCCTGACGGTAAGATCACTGACGTTAATGAGGCGACGATGAAGGTAACAGGCATTTCCCGGGATAATCTCATCGGCACAGACTTTTCAGATTATTTCACAGAGCCTGAAAATGCCAGAAAAGGTTATCAGCAGGTTTTTGCGAAAGGCTCTGTTACAGACTATCCATTGACCATCAGGCATAAGGACGGCAGGCTTACTGACGTTCTTTATAACGCTTCTGTTTACCGCGATGTGAGAGGCAATGTTCTCGGCGTCTTCGCCGCTGCCCGTGACGTTACCGAGCAGAGGCAGGCATCCCAATATGCCAGAAGTCTTATCGAGGCTTCTCTCGACCCTCTCGTTACAATCAGCCCCGAAGGTAAGATAACTGACGTCAATGATGCCACGATGAAGGTAACAGGCTTATCGAAGGAAGGACTCATAGGAACAGACTTCTCGAATTATTTCACAGAGCCGGATGAGGCGAGAGAAGGATACCAACAGGTTTTTGCGAAAGGCTCTGTTACAGACTATCCATTGACCATCAGGCATAAGGACGGCAGGCTCACGGATGTTCTTTATAACGCTTCTGTTTACCGCGATGTGAACGGCAATGTTCTCGGCGTCTTCGCTGCTGCCCGTGACGTTACCGAGCAGAGGCAGGCATCCCAATATGCCAGAAGTCTTATCGAGGCTTCTCTCGACCCTCTCGTAACTATCAGTCCCGAAGGTAAGATAACTGACGTTAATGAAGCGACCATGAAAGTTACAGGCGTTCTCCGCGACAAGCTTATCGGGACGGACTTTTCGGATTACTTTACCGAGCCTGAGAATGCGAGAAAGGGATACCAGCAGGTTTTTGAGAAGGGCTTTGTTACAGACTATCCCCTTACTATCAGGCATAGAGACGGGAAATTAGTGGATGTTTTGTATAACGCCTCTGTTTATAAAGACGTTACAGGCAAGGTTCTCGGCGTCTTTGCCGCCGCCCGTGACGTTACCGAATCCAAGGGCGTCATGCGCGAGTTTGCCGAGACGAAAAACTTCCTCGATAACATCCTTCAGAGTTCGACTAAATACTCCATCATCGGTAAAGACCTCGACCACAAGATCCTCTCATGGAACGAGGGGGCGCGCAGGAATTACGGATATAATGCGGATGAGATCATAGGCACTGATTCGAGCGTACTCCACACGCCTGAAGACATTAAGTCAGGCGCTGTTGATACAATGCTTGAGATGGCGCATGAGAAGGGCCTTGCAGAAGGCGAGTTCGTGCGTGTCAGGAAAGACGGCTCCCGGTTTGTTGCGAGCGTTGTTGTAACGCGCAGAAACGACGCCTATGGAAACCCAATAGGCTATCTGCTCATGAGCAATGACATCTCTGAAAAGAAACAGGCCGATGAACAGTTGCGTCAGGCCGCCCAGTATGCCAGAAGTCTTATCGAGGCGTCATTGGACCCTCTCGTTACGATCAGCCCTGAAGGTAAGATCACGGACGTTAATGAGGCGACTATCAAGGTAACGGGTATTTCGAGAGATAAACTCATAGGCGCAGACTTTTCGGATTACTTTACCGAGCCTGAGAATGCCAGAAAAGGATACGAGCAGGTCTTTGCAAAGGGTTCGGTTACAGACTACCCGCTTACAATCAGGCATAAGGATGGCAGGTTTTTGGACGTTCTTTATAATGCATCTGTTTACCGCGATGTGGAAGACAAGGTTCTCGGCGTGTTTGCTGCTGCGCGTGACGTTACCGCACAGAAGCAGGCGTCGCAGTATGCAAGAAGTCTTATCGAAGCGTCTCTCGACCCTCTCGTAACTATCAGCCCTGAAGGTAAGATCACGGACGTTAATGAGGCAACTATTAAGGTAACTGGTATTGCCCGTGACAGGCTCATAGGCACAGACTTTTCAGATTACTTCACAGAGCCTGAGAATGCCAGAAAAGGATACGAGCAGGTTTTTGCAAAAGGTTCTGTTACAGACTATCCATTGACCATCAGGCATAAGGACGGCATGCTCACGGACGTTCTCTATAATGCATCGGTTTACCGCGACGCGCAGGGCAAGGTTCTCGGCGTCTTCGCTGCCGCCCGTGACGTTACCGCCCAGAAAGAGGCCGAGTCAAAGGTTGCAGAACAGCGCGCGAGAGAAGAACAGCGTACCCGCGAGCTTGAGAGACTGGCCGAACTCGAAAGATTCCAGAAGCTTACTGTCGGCAGAGAGCTCAAGATGATCGAATTGAAGAAAGAGATAGAAGAGCTTCAGAAGGAAATCAATTCAGCGCGGAAGACTGCGCAGGGCGAGAGGACCTGATTATGTCCGATAGAATTCGTCCGTGTCATTCCCGCTTGTCGGGAATCCTTCTTACAGCAAAGAAAGATGCCGGACAAGCCGGCATGACAGGTTATTAACCGAAGTGACAAATTAACTTATGGAGAGATATCAGGAAATACAGCAAAGTTTAAATCCTGCGGACTATACAAGGGCGATACTCAATATCCTTGAAGACTTCTCAGGAGAGAAGGGACGGCTTGAGGGGACGCAGCGAGCGGTCTTTAACATCCTTGAGGATTCTTCGGGAGAAAAGGACCGTCTCGAAGAGACACAGCGGGCGGTCTTCAATATCCTTGAGGATTTTTCCGGCGAGAAAGGGCAGCTTGAAGATTCGCAGCGAGCGGTTCTTAATATCCTCGATGACTTTTCAAACGAAAAGGACAGACTTGAAGGCACTCAAAAAGCCATGTTGAACCTTCTCGAGGATTTTGACAGGGAACGCGTTAAGACAGAGGCCGCCAACACGCAGCTCCTTGAAGAGATGGATGTGCGCAAAAAAATCGAGGAGCAGGTCAAAAAGTCGC
>SCSY01000169.1 GCA_004298625.1 Nitrospirota bacterium
GGCAGAATAATAATCGCTATTAATGTCAGGTCCCATCTCATATACATGGCGACTCCGATAAGCACGACTATAGTGCAGCTCTCCACAAAGAGGTCTTTTATCGTAAATGCAAGCAGCCCCTGAAAAGCGCCTGCATCGTTTATTATCCTTGAGATCATAGCGCCGGTAGAGTCTTTTCCGAAGAAACTCATCGGCAGGCCGGTTGCGTGGTGATAAAGATTGTTTCTGATGTCCCTTACTATCTTGGCGCCCGCAGACCTCATCAGATAGGACTGGATAAAAGAAAATACGCCCCTGCAAAGATACGCTGCAAGTATCGCAGCTGAAATCAGCAGCAGGGCTTCGCCGTTTTTTTCTACAAATACCTTATCTACCGCCGGCTTGGCAAGCCATGCCAGAGAACCATTGAGCCCGGAGATAATAATACTGCAAACGCCTGCAAGGGCTATCCTCCCCCAGTACGGCCTTGAAAGAATCAGTATTTCTTTAAGGAAATTCATCCTGTCATCTCGCATATCATCTCTGCCACCCTTGTTGAAGGTCTTTTACCCGCAAAGATATCCCTCACTGTCATGAACTGTCCGGTCATGCGCTCCCTGTAATCCCTGTCCAGCAGGATCTTTTTTAACTCGGCAATGATATTCTTCGCATTGGCCCGGGACTGAAGGAGTTCCTTTACAACTTCCCTGTTCGAGATCAGATTTATAAGAGAGATGTATCTTACGTTTACCACTAATTTGGCGATAAAAAATGAGATAGGCGAAACCTTGTATATCACGACCATCGGTATCTCCAGAAATGCAGCCTGCAAGGCTGCCGTGCCCGAGGCAATTACCGCCATATCGGATACGGAGAGCACATTTACCGCATTTTCTTTTCTGATGATTACGCCCTTGTTTTTAAACTGCTCAAAGTAGTCTTTATATTTTTCCATATCAATATTAGGAGCGACAGGCATTATAAACTGGAAGTTGTAATCATGAAACTTTGAGTCGAAGTCCTCTACCACGTCAAGCATAACAGGCATAAGGCTTTTAAGTTCATGCGGCCTGCTGCCGGGCAGGAGGGCCAGCGCCGGTCTATCGGCACTTAACCCGAGCGACACTTTCAAGGCAGCCTTATCCTGTTTCAGGGATTCCATCTCTTCAATAATAGGATGCCCAACAAATTCGCACTGAGCCCCTGTATCTCTGTAGAGAGCCTCTTCAAACGGCAGGATAACTGCAATCCTGTCGGAAATATCCGCAATTGTCTTCACCCTGCCTTTGCGCCAGGCCCAGACCTGCGGGCTTACATAATAGATGACTTTTATCCCTTTTGCTTTTGCAATCTTTCCCAATCTTATATTGAAGTCCGGGTAATCTATTAGGACTATCAGCTTCGGAGAGAATTTTTCTATTGCATTGACGGCCTTTGCGAAAGTTTCTTTCAGGATTTTGTAAGATGAGAGCATCTCCGATATGCCGAATGAACTTGCTATGCCTGCTATAAGTTCAACTCCCGCCTCCTTCATCTTCTCGCCGCCGATGCCTATTATATGAAGGTCGGGACATTTTGTCTTCAGCGCCATTGCCAATAATGAACCGTATAATTCGCCTGAGCTTTCGCCTGTGACTATCATGACAGTGTTCATAACCGATTAGCGCCAAAGCAGAGATTGCTTCGGCTTTGCCTCGCAATGACATATCTGTTTTTTGTCATTCCCGCGAAGGCGGGAATCCAGGGCGAAAATACTATATCCTGTCTTATTACCCATTAATTATCTTTGCGATCTCTTTTATTGTTTTTTCCTCGAGTCCCGGGTACATCGGCAATGAGAGGACTTCTCTTGCCGCCTTTTCGGCAACGGGGAAGTCTCCTTCTTTATATCCCAGAAACTTTAATGCCTCCTGAAGATGTAACGGGATCGGATAATAGACAACAGATGAGATGCCGTTATCCTTTAGTTTATTCTGTATCTTATCCCGTTCAGGAGACATTATCGTGTATTGGTGGTACACGTGATAACAGCCGTTTTTTTCCTGAGGGCATTTTACGTTATCCGATAAAAATTTATTGTAAAGGGCTGCATTCTGCCTTCTCCTGGAGTTATACCCGTCAATACGTTTGAGTTTGATAAGGAGTATTCCAGCCTGTACCTCATCGAGCCTGCTGTTAAATCCGACTGATTCATGTTTGTAAGCTCCTCCGGAGCCGTGGTTCCTCAGTTTTTTAATATTATCGGCTATAACAGGATCGTTAAGCGTTATCATCCCTCCGTCGCCGTAGGCCCCCAGATTTTTGCTTGGATAAAAACTGAAACAGCCCGCGTCCCCAAAACTGCCGACCCTTTTATTATTGATAGCGGCCCCAAAGGCCTGCGCACAGTCCTCGATTACCTTAAGGTTATGCTTTTTTGCTAACTTATTTATCTCTTCCATAGCGGCGGGATGGCCGAATATATGGACGGGAATAATTGCCTTTGTCTTTTTTGTGATCTTTTTCTCTATCAGGCTTACATCTATGTTTAATGTATCAGGCTCCACATCAACAAAAACAGGCTCAGCGCCTGTATAGATCACCGCCTCGGCAGTTGCAAAAAAAGTGAACGGCGTTGTGATGACCTCATCTCCCTCTCCTATGCCCAGTCCGTCAAGGCTGAGGTGAAGGGCATCCGTGCCCGACGCAACTCCAATCGAAGCGGATACCCCGTTATAGTCCGAGATCTTTTTTTCGAGTTCCGCGACCTTCGGTCCGAGTATAAAATGGGCGCTTTCGAGTATTTCCGTAAGCGTCTCCATTACCTCTGTTTTTATTTCATTAAATTCTTTTTTTAAGTCAACCATTGGAACCATTAATTATTTACCTGAGCCCTTTCCTGATTTTATTTGTTATATCAAGCGCTATCTTGAGTGCGTCCCTGCCCTCTATCCCTGAAACCTTGGGCCTTTTCCTCTCTGTTACACATCGTATGAAGTCAATGAGTTCTTCTTTCAGGGGCTCTTTTTTTTCAGGCTCCACTATATCGAACGATATATCCCCTTCTTTTTTGAAATAAGACCTTATCACGCAGCTCTGGTAATCAACCGAGATGAAAGAATCCTTCTGAAAGATCTTCAGCCGCCTCTGTTTTTCGGGCGACATGCGGCTTGCCGTGGCAAGCGCCGCGCAGCCGTTCTCGAATTCAAGCCATACCTTTGCAACATCTATCTTGTTTGTAAGCACGCTGGCTCCTGTTGCCTTAATATCCACAACAGGCGATGACACAAAGCTCAGGATGATGTCTATATCATGTATCATCAGGTCGAGGGTTATATCGACATCCGTTCCTCTTCCGAGCAAAGGCGAAAGCCGCTCTGATTCAAAAAACTTCGGGTCCTTAATCATTCCCGATACCGCAATTACCGCAGGATTATATCTTTCGATATGTCCGACCTGGAGTATGAGCTTTCTTTCCTCCGCCTCTTTTATAAGCTCGTCGGCTTCGGCTATGCTTACAGTTATCGGTTTTTCAACGAGCAGGTCCTTGCCTGCCTTCAAGCAGTCCAGAGCTATCTTATGATGGTAAATAGTGGGGGTGACGATGCTTATTGCATCGAGCTTGTCAATAATATCCCGGTAATCAGAATACGCCTTACAGTTATATTTGCCGGCCAGGTCTTGAGCCTTTTTTTCATCCGTATCAACGAGCGCGACCAGCTCGGCGCCGGCGATCTCCGAATATATCCTTGCGTGATGCTGCCCGAGATACCCTGTTCCTATAACGCCTACCTTAATCGGCATAAAAATCCCCCTTCATAAAATTTATCTGATATTTTGCACTAAATGGAGATGTTTGGGCAAGGGCTACAGCGAGTTCGATACTCTTTTTATCTCTTCGAGTTTCTTTATCCCTGCGCCTGAGTCTATCGCCTCTGCCGCTATTGCAGCGCCGCTCCTGAAATCCTTTGCCTTTCCGGCAACGACGAGCGCTGCGGCAGAGTTCATGAGGACCACATCGCGTTTAGGCCCTTTTTCTCCATTCAGTATTGAGAGTGTTATCCTGGCATTGCTCATTTTATCGGCTCCGACAAGGTCTTCCAGTTTGCCTCTTTCGATTCCGAAGTCCTCAGGGGAGATGATGAAGTTCTCGACTTTATTTTTCATATATCTCGATACGCGGGTCCCATCTGTCAGGGTTATTTCATCGAGGCCGTCTACACCGTGCACGACCATTGCATCGTCCGCCCCTAAGTTTCCGAGAACCCTTGCCAAAGGCTCTGTAAGCTTGTCAGCAAAAACTCCGAGTACCTGTTTTTTCGCTCCTGCAGGGTTCGTTATGGGGCCGAGAATATTAAAGATTGTCCTTATCCCCATCTCCCTTCGCGGGCCTATGGCATATTTCATTGCAGGATGAAAAAGCGGGGCAAAGAGGAATCCGAACCCTGTATCGAAAAGGCATTTTTCTACTTTCTCGGGAGGCAGGTCTATTTTGACGCCGAGGGCCTCGAGCACGTCGGCGCTTCCCGACTGGCTGGATACAGAGCGGTTCCCGTGCTTTGCAACAGGCACCCCGCATGCAGAAACAACTATTGCCGTCGTCGTTGAGATATTGAATGTGTGCGACATATCACCGCCAGTGCCGCATGTATCAAGCACACCCTCCGGAGCTTTTATCGTTGAGGCCTTTTCCCGCATAATTCTTGCCGCCCCTGTTATCTCCTCGACTGTCTCGCCCTTTATTCTCAAGGCTGTGAGGAATGAGCCTATCTGGGCATCTGTCGTCTTTCCCTCCATAATCTCGCGCATACACTCCGCCATCTCTGCCTCGGACAGGTTTATTCCGCTTACAATAATGCTGATGGCTTCTTTTATCATTTTGCCCTATAAACTCTCCTATAAAATAGAATTAGTAAATAATTTTATCATAACCACTTGACATATTGCTATTTTAAATGTTAAAACTGATAGGCTTTTTGCCGGCTATTCTCCTGAAGGAGGAATTTTTAAAATGGCTCTCGCAACGTTTAAGGGCGGCATACATCCGCCGGATAAAAAAGAACTCGCTAAAGACAAGTCTATTACACCAGCAAAGTCTCCGCAGAGAGTCGTAATCCCGCTAAGCCAGCATCTTGGAGCGCCGTGCAAACCGATAGTTACAATAGGGCAGGAAGTTAAAAAAGGTGAAATGGTCGGCGAGCCCGGAGGTTTTGTATCAGCGCCTGTTCATTCATCCGTATCCGGAAAGGTCATTGCGATAGGCGAGTTTCCGAATGCAATGGGAAAGATGGTTAATTCTATTGTCATAGAAAACGACGGCAAAGAGGAATGGACCGGGCTCAAGGATAACCCCGATTACATGAAGCTCTCCCCTGATGAACTCAAAGAAAAGATAAAGGCGGCAGGGATTGTGGGCATGGGAGGCGCCGCATTTCCGACAGTGGTGAAACTCTCGCCCCCGAAAGAAAAACCTATTGATACCGTAATCATAAACGGAGCTGAATGCGAGCCTTACCTTACGGCGGATTACAGGTTGATGATAGAAAAATCCGTCGAGGTTATTGA
Organism: Nitrospirota bacterium; assembly: GCA_004298625.1. Classification (GTDB taxonomy): domain Bacteria; phylum Nitrospirota; class Thermodesulfovibrionia; order Thermodesulfovibrionales; family UBA1546; genus SCSY01. Next base: position 5,524 of record SCSY01000169.1, read on the forward strand.
GGGCCTGAAGATACTGATGAAGGTGCTCGGCGTGAATAAGGGATTTGTGGGAATAGAGAACAACAAGCCCGATGCCATTGAAAAGATGAAGACAGCGGTAAAGAACGAACCTAATATAGAGGTATGCGCGCTTGAGGTCAAGTATCCCCAGGGCGCTGAGAAGATGCTGATAAAAGCCGCAACAGGCAGAGAAGTGCCTCCGAGGGCCTTGCCGATGGATGTAAAAGTTGTTGTGCAGAATGTCGGGACAGCCGTTGCTGTTTATGAGGCCGCCAGATACGGCAAGCCGCTCATAGAAAGAGTTGTCACAGTGACAGGAGAGGGCATAAACAACCCAGCAAACATGATGGTAAAGATAGGGACGATGATCTCGGACCTCGTTGAACAGTGCGGCGGACTTAAGGATGACGTTGCAAAAGTGATATCAGGAGGCCCTATGATGGGCTTTGCAATTTCCTCTCTTGATGTTGCCGTGACAAAAGGCACGTCAGGGATACTTGTATTGCCTGAAGAAGGCGTTGTGCATGCAGAGGAGTTCGGCCCGTGCATAAGATGCGGTAGGTGCATAGATATCTGCCCGATGGGACTTATGCCGTCAATGCTGGGCATACTTTCTGAAAAGGGCATGTATGAAGAGGCAAAGGAATATAATCTATTCGATTGTTTCGAGTGCGGTTCCTGCACCTTTTCCTGTCCTGCAAAAAGGCCGATAGTTCAGCTTGTAAGATTGGCAAAATCGCAGACAAAACCATGAGGGGGAAAGTTAAATGGCTGAAATAAAGAAAGAACATGAACTGATAGTCGCTGTAAGCCCTCATATCAGGAGCGAAGAAACTACAAGCAGGATAATGTGGAGCGTCAACATATCGCTTTTGCCGGCTGTGGTTATGGGAGCTTATTTCTTCGGCCCGAAGGCGGTTTTTATAATAGCTCTTTCGATAATCTCTGCAATTTTATCCGAATATGTTTATCAAAAGGCGCTTAATAAGAAGGTCGGCATAAATGACGGCAGCGCTTTTCTCACAGGGTTGCTGCTCGGGCTGAACCTGCCCTCGTCCGTGCCTTTTTACATCCCGGTTATAGGTTCATTTGTTGCAGTGATCATTACAAAGCAATTATTCGGCGGGCTCGGCTACAATGTCTTTAATCCTGCGCTGATAGGCAGGGCATTCCTGCTTATTTCTTTTCCAAAACTCATGACCATCTGGACGAAACCCGAGGCTGCATTTGTTAAATTCGACGCAACGACAACCGCAACGCCATTGGGTATCCTGAAAGAGGAAGGGCTTGCAAAATTGATAGAGGTATTTGGCGACAAGATGAACCTTTATATGGAACTGCTCAAAGGCCACAGGGCAGGCTCTATCGGAGAGACATCCGCAATTGCCTTGATAATAGGCGCCGCATTCCTTCTCTACAGGGGCTATATCACCTGGCATATACCTGTATCATTCCTCGGTACGGCTGCCTTGATGGCGTGGATATTCGGCGCTAAAGGCGCATTGTTTGCAGGCGACCCGATTATACACCTCCTGAGCGGCGGCATGCTTTTAGGCGCATTTTTTATGGCAACGGATTATGTTACATGCCCTTCTGTTAAAAAAGGCCAGATACTTTTCGGTATAGGCTGCGGATTTCTCACAATGCTGATAAGGCTCAAGGGCGGGTTCCCTGAAGGCGTAATGTTTGCAATACTCATAATGAACTGCTTCTCGCCGCTCATAGACCGCGGATTTAAAGCAAAGGTCTTTGGGGCCCTGAAAGAAACAAAGGCAAAGGAGATCAAGAAATGACAGGCAAGGACATTATAAAGGTAACCCTGAACCTTGTTATTGTATATCTCATAGGCGGGCTCATCCTTGCCTTTGTATTTGCAAAAGCGTCGCCGATAATATACAAGAACAACGAAGCGGCAGAGAAAAAGGCCTTAAAGGAACTTATGCCTGAGGCGGATGAGAGCATAAAATTAGGAGATTGGTCGATTCACGACAAGCACGCAAAATATTTTGTTTCAAAAAAGGGCGGCGAAACGGCCGGATATATTATCCAGTCTTTCGGTAAGGGATACTCAAGCTACATTAATACCTTTGTCGCAGTTGACAAGGATTTCAGAGTTCAGAAGATAAATATCCTTGCACACGGCGAGACGCCGGGATTGGGCGACGAGATAGAGACGGATGATTTTAAGAACAGGTTTAAGGGCAAGGACCTGGAACATCTTAAAGTCCTTAAGACCGATACAACGGAATTCGTGCAGGCAATCTCAGGCGCGACCATTTCCAGCAGGGCCGTTACCGAGGATGCGGTAAAGAACGGCGTCAAATTTCTGATCGAGACAGTCAAGGAAGGAGGCAATACCGATGTCAAGCAACAGCACTAGTCTCAAGGAATTATTTTTAAACGGGATTATTAAAGAGAATACGATATTCAAACTCGCCTTAAGCCTCTGCCCCTCGATCGCAGTAACTAACAACCTCAAGAACGGGATATTTATGGGACTGGCAGTGCTGTTTGTCCAGACCATGGTGAACATTACTATCTCTCTGATGAGAAAGGCCATCCAGCCCAAAGTAAGGCTGCCGATCTTCATGCTTGTCATCTCAGGGTGGGTCACGATAACTCAAATGATGATGGCCGCTTTTGTCCCGGACGTTTATGCCAAGGTGGGCCTCTACATTGCCCTGATAGTTGCTTTTGCATCCATTCTTGCAAGGGCTGAAATGTTCGCCAGCAAGAACAGTATCATGCCGTCAATGGCCGATGGCCTCGGTATGGGTGTCGGTTTCCTGTTTGCGCTCACGGCCATCAGCTTCTTCAGAGAGTTGGTCGGCAAGGGTACGCTGACTCTTCCTACAGGGCTGGCAACGCAGCATGTTTTTACTTTCGTTAATACAAAACCGCTGCTGATAATGGTCCTGCCTGCAGGAGGTTTTCTGGCGGTTGGGATATTAATGGCGGCCTTTAACTGGCTTGATACAAAATACCTGAAAAAAGGCGCGCACGCTTCGCACTAATAGATAGGAGGAAAAGATGAGTAATGAATTTATAAAACTTTTTGAACTGATAATATCGGCTTCATTGATAAATAACTTTGTCTTCACAAGGTTCCTCGGCCTCTGCATATTCTTCGGCGTCTCAAAGAAAATGGAGACCGCAGTGGGGATGAGCATTACCTTTACTTCGGTTATGATGATCAGCGCGGCCATCAGCTGGGTCGTTTTCACTAAAGTCCTGGTCCCGCTCGAGATTACGTTTCTGGAGATCATTGTGTTCATAGGCGTTATAGCAGGCCTTGTGCAGGCATCAGATACAATAATGAAAAAGATATCCCCGGGACTTTATTACAAGCTTGGGATCTATCTTGCCCTTATATCAACTAACTGCATCATCCTTGCGGTTCCATTGATTAACGCAGGCGAGAAATATACCTTTATACAGAGTCTTGCTTTCGGGCTTGGTTCAGGGCTCGGGTTTGCATTGGCGCTTATAATAATGGCGAGCATCCGCGAAAAACTCGAACTTGCCGAGGTGCCTGTACCTTTCAGGGGACTGCCGATGGCGTTCGTCGTGACAGGGCTGATAGCGCTGGCATTTACAGGTTTTTCAGGATTGATAACTTTATAGTTCCGTAATGCGTTACGCGTAACGAGTGACGAGTTACTATTATGTTATTATAAAATTAAGGAGTAGCGATGTTTAACAGGATTAAGATAAAAAAGAAATATGGATTAGCGCTGATATTTACACTTGCACTTACACTTGCACTTTTCTCGTTATCTTATGCCGGCGTCGGCGGCGGTGTTGAGGCAAGGGAGAAGGTTGACATTGTTCCCATGATCAAGTGGACACTGGTCTTCCTGGCAGGGCTTGCTACTGTATTCGGCCTTGGTCTTGCCTTTGCAGCAAAGAAATTCGCTGTCCAGGTTGACCCGAGGGTAGAGCAGGTGCTGGATGTCCTTGCACACGCTCATTGCGGCGCGTGCGGATATGCAGGTTGCGAGCAGTATGCGGAGGCAGTTGTTAAAAACCCCGATGTCTCACCCAGCCTTTGTATCCCTGCCGGAGCAAAAAGCGCGGAAGCAGTTGCAAGGATAACAGGCAAGGCAGCAGCGGCAATGGAGCCCCAGTTTGCGCGGATTATGTGTCAGGGCGGATGGTCAAAGTCGGTCAAGAGGTTTAAATATGAAGGTGTTCAGGACTGCAGGGCTGCGATACTTGCGGGTGGCGGGGACAAGGCATGCAGGTACGGCTGCCTCGGTTACGGCACATGCTCGAGGGTATGCCCCTTCGGCGCAATAACAATGACCGATGACCACCTTCCGTTTGTTGACATAACGAAATGCACGGGCTGCAGAAAATGCGAGGCTGCATGTCCCACTAAAGTTATAGAAGTATTACCTGCCTCAAGACAGGTATTGGTCACATGCCATTCAAAAGACAAAGGCGGAGACACAAGGAAGAACTGTCAGGTCGGGTGCATTGCATGCGGGAAATGCGTGAAGGTGTGTCC
>SCSY01000170.1 GCA_004298625.1 Nitrospirota bacterium
GATGCGAAATGGGCAATCTTCTCCTGAACCTGCGCGGGACAGTGAAGCGAAACACACCTGACAGCTACCTCCCCCTCTTCCCTTACAACTCTGGAGCCGCACGCAGGACATTTCTCCGGAATCGGGAACTCCTTCTCATTGCCGGTTCTCTTCTCCTTAATCACCATAATCACATGCGGTATGACATCGCCTGCCCTCTCGACAACAACCGTGTCCCCGATCTTTATATCCTTTCTTCCTATCTCATCCCAGTTGTGAAGGGTTGAACGCGAAACTGTAACGCCGCCTATCTTCACCGGTTCAAAAACAGCAAAAGGAGTTATAACCCCTGTCCTCCCCACACTCCCGCGAATCTCTCTTATCTTTGTGGTTCCCTGATGAGCCCGGAACTTATAAGCTGTAGCCCATCGCGGCTCTCTTGTTTTTACTCCGAGTTTCTGTTGGAGCGCAAAGTCATTAACCTTTATGACAGCGCCGTCCGTCTCAAAAGAAAACTCTCCCCTTTTTTCTTCAATGTCCCTTATTGCTTCCAGTACCTTATCTATTCCCTTTACAAGCCTTACCCTTTCAGGGGTTGGGAACCTCGATTCCTCAAGCCAATTGATAAGCTCTGACTGGCTCTTAAAATTCAGCCTTTTAACCGCTCCGACGCCATAGCATGCGAGGTAGAGCTTCCTTGTAGTTGTAACAGACGGGTCAAGCTGGCGGACAGAGCCTGCGGCTGCATTCCTTGGATTGGCAAATAGGGGCTCGGCGTTTTTTTCTCTCTGTTTGTTCAATTTTTCGAATTCATCCAGATCCAGATAGACCTCGCCCCTGATATCAATTTCTCCCGGAATTTTGCCGCCTTCTATTTTAAGAGGGACAGACTTTATAGTCCTTATATTCTGCGTAACATCCTCGCCCTCATAACCATCTCCTCTCGTAGACGCCCTGTAGAGCAACCCGTTTTTGTATGTAAGTTCAATAGCAAGGCCGTCATATTTTGGCTCAACAATATATTCAATCTCATTTTCCGTGCCAAGCAATCTTTTTATCCTTTTGTCAAACTCTCTAACCTCTTCATGCGAAAAGGCATTGTCGAGCGAGAGCATCGGCTCTGTATGCTTCACCTTTTCGAACTTTTCAAGAGCAGGAGCGCCGACCCTCTGAGTAGGCGAATCAGGAAGGATATAATTATGTCTTTCCTCAAGCTCCTTCAGCTGCCGGTATAACCTGTCATATTCCTCATCGGATATAACAGGCGAGTCAAAGACATAATAGCGGTAGCTGTGATAATTAAGATCCTTGACAAGCTTTTCTATCTTTTTTTTAACCTCTTCAGGAATTTTATCCGGCATAATTTTAACTTTCCATTATCTCGACAAGAAATTCCAGGGCTGAAACAGCCGCTTTTTCCTTAATCTCCTGCCTTTCTCCCGTAAATCTTAATTCCTTTACAAATACCTTTCCGTAAATGCTTACTGCAGCATAAACAAGCCCTACTTCCTTTCCTTCAAGCGCATCAGGCCCAAGATTGCCTGTTGTAGATAGGGCACAGTCTGTCTTTGTTAATAAACGTATCCTCTCGGCCATCTCTTTGGCAGTTTCCCCGCTCACAACCCCGTAGGACGAAATCGTCTCTGATGCCAATCCGAGGATTCTCATCTTTGACTCAGCAGAGTAAGTGACAACCCCGGCTTCAAAAAATGCGCTTGCGCCGGGAAGCATTGTAATGTAATGGCTGATTAGGCCGCCTGTGCACGACTCGGCAGCAGAAAGCTTCAGCCCTTTCTTTTTGAATATCTCATGCACCTTCTGGATTATCTCCAATGTCTCCTTGCCCATATCTGCTATAAATATATACTAATTTTCAGACATTTTAAATAGAAATGGCATCAGTGTAGCAAAAAAATGGCACCAGGATAAGTCTTTCGCTCATTCTCGCTGCGCTCCGAGGATTTTGCCTCTTTATATTTTTATTTTATGCTGTGGGAGTATCGGCAAAATAAACCGCTCATGACCAATCCTGTTACCATGTAAAAGGTCACGACATCTTTAAAATTGCCCGCAATATATGCCTTTGTGTTATCATCATAAACTATGGAAGAACGGCTGCAGAAGATACTCGCAAAGATGGGGATCGCATCGAGAAGGGCTGCCGAGGAGATTATCCTTGAAGGAAGAGTTACGGTTAACGGGCAAATTGCTACCCTCGGAATGAAGGCAGATTCCGGAAAAGACCATATAAAACTTGACGGCAAACTCCTGACAAAACCCGAACCAAAGGTCTATCTCATGTTCAATAAGCCAAAAAGCGTAATCACAACCCTTTCTGAAACTGAAGAGAGACCCTCTGTCAGGGAGTATTTAAAAAAAATAAGATACAGGGTCTTCCCTGTGGGAAGGCTCGACTTTGATTCAGAGGGGCTTTTGCTCCTCACAAACGACGGTGATTTTGCGCACGCAATCCTTCACCCGTCAAAGAAGATTCCAAAGACCTATCATGTTAAAATAAAAGGCGTTATTGAAGACGATAAAATAGAGAAATTAAAAAAAGGGATAAAACTTGAAGATGGGATGACCTTGCCTTCAAAGGTAAAAAAACTTAAGAAGGCTGAGGAAAATTCATGGATAGAGATAACAATATACGAAGGGAAAAAAAGACAGGTAAGAAGGATGCTCGCAAGGGTCGGGCATGATGTCCTGAGACTCAAACGTGTTAAAATTAACGGTATCGAGCTTGGAAATCTTCCA
>SCSY01000171.1 GCA_004298625.1 Nitrospirota bacterium
AAATGTCTTGCAAAATCAATAGAGGAAGAGTATAAAATACATTCATGATAAAAAATAAATCCGATGCAGGCATCCCAAAAGGCTTTCTTTTTTCCGTAGCAGAGGCTGCAATTAAAAAACCCGGCAGAAAGGACATCGCCCTGATATATTCCGAGAGCGAGGCAAATATTGCCGGCGCTTTTACCACAAACAAGGTCAAGGCTGCGCCTGTAAGGCTTGATATTGAAAAAATCAGCTCCGGTAAAGGACAGGCGATACTCGTTAACAGCGGAAATGCAAATGCATGCACAGGCATGAAAGGGATGCAGGACGCCGTTGAGACAGCAGAACTTGTCTCGAAGAACCTTAAGATCGAGCCTTCTCTTGTTTATGTCTGCTCAACAGGAGTTATCGGAACGCCACTGCCTATGGACAGGATAAGACCTGTAATTGCCGAACTCTCGAAAAATTTAGGCAAATCAAACCTTGATAAGGTTGCATCGGCAATAATGACCACAGACACATTTCCGAAGATCGTAAAGAAAAAAGTAAAGATCAAAAATAAAACAGGGACAATTGTCGGAATTTGCAAAGGGGCGGGCATGATATGCCCGAATATGGCAACCATGCTCTGTTTCATCCTCACCGACATCGCGGTAGAGGAAAAAACTTTAAACAAAGCGCTCAGGGACTCCGTCAAAAAGTCATTCAACAGGATAACGATAGACGGTGATATGTCTACGAATGACACAGCATTGATTATGGCAAATGGAATGCTCGGCAATCCTGAACTGAACGAGAAATCGGCAGCCTATGAAATTTTCAAAAAAACGCTGGATAAAATTACTTATGAGCTGTCAAAGCTTATTGTTAAGGATGGCGAGGGAGCTACGAAATTAATTGAAATAGAAGTTAAAGGCGCAGTCAATGAGAAGGCCGCTGAAAAGGCTGCTTTTGAGGTTGCAAATTCAAATCTGGTAAAAACAGCCGTATACGGAAACGATGCAAACTGGGGGCGTATTATGGCTGCGCTCGGATATTCAGGGATAGATTTCTTTGAAGATAAGACGGCCATTCAGCTCGGCAATATCAGGGTAACCGAAAGAGGCGTCGGGACAGGAAAAGACAGCGAGGCAAATAAATATCTTAAGAACAACAGGGAAGTTAAAATCCTCATAAATCTGAACAGCGGCAATGCCTCTGCAAAGGTCTTAACCTGCGACCTGACAGAGGAATATGTCAGGGTTAATGCGGAATACAGGACGTAACCCTCTTTAAATTTCAACCGGAATCTAAGAGGCTGTTGCCTTATATCCTGCCTTTTTAACGGCAGCTTCTATATCCTGCTTGCTGAGCTTTGTCTCATCGAATTTAACAGACGCGCTGCCGACCTCGACAACGGCGTCCGATACGCCTGCAAGGCCCATCAACGCCTGCTTCACCCTTCCCACGCAGTGCATGCAGCTCATACCTTCTATTTTTAATTTAATTTCAGTCATAATTTAATTCTAATTAATGCCGATTGAAAAAGCAATGTAAAAGAAACTATACAAGGCAGGAAATAGTATTTTCGCTCATTCTCGCTGCGCTCCGAGGTATTTTGCCTCTTTATTTTCGAATAAATGGAATATCGGCAAAATAAAACCGCTCAAACACTATTCCCTGCCTTTATTACGATTACTATTCCATCCCCAGAGCTTCTTTTGTCATCCTCTCTGCCGTTTCGAATACAGCCTTCTTGCCCTGCTCTGTCCTTGCCTCGATATAAAATCTCACCTTCGGCTCTGTGCCGGAAGGCCTTATCATCAGCCATGAGCCGTCATCAAAGACAAGCTTTGTGCCGTCAACTGTTATTACGTTTTTAATGGTTCTTTTTTCTCCTCCGATAATCACTTCAGTCCCTGCCTTATACTGAACGCTGATCACCGATAGTTTTTTTATCAGAGGTTCACCTACAAGTGAGCGGTCCACTGCTATTCCCGAGCGGTCGGGGTAATAATGTCCGAACTCATCCATAATGTCCTTTAGATATTCGCTCAGGTTTTTGCCTGTTACAGCCACCATCTCTATAGCTAATAAGAGGCCGAATATCGCATCTTTTTCAAGCGTATGGTTATAGGCTGTTATGCCGTCCGACTCTTCAAATGCAACGACAGCTCTTTCTTTTGCTGTCTTGAGCATGTATGGTCTGAAATTTTTAAAGCCTACCTTTGTTTCCATCACAGGTATCCCGAACTTTTCTGCTATTGCATTCAGGAGATTGCTCGTGCCGACGGATTTTACGCCGATTCCCTGAATGCCTTTATGCACATGCAAGAAATGAAACGCCATTGCGCCGAAGTAGTTCATCGGTATCTGCATGTTTGCATCTGCATACCTTATGCGGTCGCCGTCGGGGTCCATGATAACGCCGAGACGAAACTTTGCCCTACTCTCCCTTAAGATTTTTTCCACTCCCTGCATATTTTTTTCAGAAGGCTCCGGAGCGATACCTCCGAAAAGATAGTCATCCTCTGTCCTGAGATATACAAGCTTATTACTCTCGCCAAGGATCCTCCGGATTCTCCCCCTTGTTGCGCCATGCACGTTGTCAACGCAGATTATGCAGTCCTCCTTGCCTATAAAATCACGAACTCTTTCGATGTTTAATGTTTTCCTTTCCGATATATATCTGATATAAAGAGAGGTCAGGTCAATCTCTTCGACCTGTTCGGGTTTTACCGGCTGAATGATAACGGATTGCTTCATCATCCCGTTTGCCAGTTCTTCTATCCTCGCTGTAATTTCAGCGCCTGCAGGGCCTCCGTCCGAGGGATTGAACTTGAAACCCGCATAATTTGCAGGGTTGTGTGAAGGCGTAAGATTTATTGAACACACGGCATTCAGCATCTCTATGCCTGCCGAGAATTCAGGAGTAGCAGCCTCGCCGGCATACCAGGTTTTTATCCCATTTTTTTGAAGCAGCCCTATTACTTCCATTGCAAAATCAGGACCGAGAAACCTGTTATCGTGGCCTACAAGCGCTCCCCTCCTTCTTACCGCATCGAAACCCGACACCCCCATTGCCTGCATCACGGACTTATCATTGCTCTTGAGCATCTCGATTATGGCTGAAGTAACAATACGAAGGTTATTGAATGTAAAGTCTGCGCCGATCTCTCCCCGCCAACCTGATGTGCCGAATACAACCTTTGCAGGAGACAAGTTTTCCTTTGCAATCTTTTCTACAACAGACAACAGCTCTCTGTTTCCTGAAACATCAGAAAGTATTTCCCTCCAGCAGGAGGAAGCGTCGTTAAATTCCCGCGCCATTAATCTTCCCCGCCATGCAAAAGTTCCCTTACTTTTTTTATAATTGCACTTTTTGAGATTTCCTCGTAATCAAGAAGTTCTCCTGACTTTCCGCTCTTCGGCACACTCTTCACCGAGAGCGAATGAACAGGAACATCCACATCAGCCATCAGACTCCTTATTGCTTCTCCTATGCCGCCTTCTGCGAAATGGTCTTCAACGGTTATTATCGCCTGAGTAATATTTGCCGCCTTTCTGAGATTTGTCTTGTCGGCAGGCTTGATGCTGTAAAAGTCTATCACCCTGATAAAAATTCCTTCTTTTTTTAATTCTTCATACGCATTAAGCGCTTCGTGAACCGTGATGCCTGCGCCGACAACTGTGATAACATCTTTATCGCTCTGCTTTAATACCTTGCTTCCGCCGACAGGAAACTCCTCATTGGTTTTGTAGATAATAGGCGTGGCATTTCTTGTAGTGCGGATATAGACCATCCCCTTATGCCGAGCCGCCTCTTCAACCAATTTTTCAGTTGAAACCGCATCGGAGGGATACAAAATAACGCTGTTCAGGATCGTCCTGAACATGGCTATATCTTCAAGCCCCATCTGTGACACACCGTCCTCGCCGATTGAGACGCCGGCATGTGAACCTGTAAATTTAATATTGGCATTTGAATACCGGCTCATCCTTATCTGGTCAAAGGCACGCGTAAAAAATGCGGCAAAAGTCGAAACAAAGGGAATCTTGTTTCTGCGGGATAACCCGAGGGCAGCCCCGACCATGTTCTGCTCAGCGATATACATCTCAAAAAAACGCTCGGGATATTTCTCCCTGAATATTCCGGCATGCGTTGAATTGCTTACCTCTGCATCCAGAACTACGATGTCCGGAAATTTGGGGAATATCCTCGCAAGCGCATTCCCGTAGGCCTTCCGCGTGGAAACAGGCTTATCTGCAAGATAGAGAATCTTCTGGGGCGCTCGATACGTTTGCGTTTCGGGTTTCAGGTCTTCCGGCATGGATATTTCTCCCCGCACTGATTTATCCGTCTCTCCTATTTCCTTAATTGCCTGTTCAAGCTGTTCTTTGTTGAGCGCCTTGCCGTGCCAGCCATTCTTATCCTCTATAAACGAGACACCCTTGCCTTTGAGAGTCCTGGCTATAATCATCACAGGCATGTCCTTAACATGAAACGCCTTTTCATAAGCGCTGCAAATCTCATCAATATTGTGCCCGTCTATCACGATTGTGTCCCACCCAAAAGAGGAAATGCGCCTTTTGTATGCATCTACATCATGGCCGTACATTGTTTCTCCGCATTGCCCCAGACGGTTCACATCAATAATTCCAACAAGGTTATCGAGCTTATAGTGCGCCGCTATCTGCATGGCCTCCCATTGAGAACCTTCCGACATCTCGCTGTCTCCGAGAAGCACGTAAGTCCTGTAAGGAAGCTTGTCTATATACTTTGCGTTCAGGGCCATCCCAATGCCTATGGAAAGCCCCTGCCCCAGAGAACCGGTGGATACCTCTGCATATTTAAAGGCCGTGGTTGCATGACCCTCCAGGGGACTGCCGAATTTTCTCAACGTCATAAGCTCCTCTTCAGTAACTTTTCCAGCCGCTGCCCACAATGCATAAAGCAAAGGCGATGCGTGCCCCTTAGAAAAAATCAGGCGGTCATTATTAGGGTGAACGGGATTATCCGCATCAAACCTGAAAACCCCGCCGAACATCAGGCATGTCATCAAATCAGTTGCGGAAAGAGAGGATGTGAGATGTCCCGAACCGGCCTCTGTAGTTGAAACAAGAATGTGGTAGCGAATGAGTCTTGATAATTTTCCTAATTGTTCTTTTTGGCTCATATCTTATTTCCCTATTCTATCAAGTTTATTTATTAATGAAAAGTTTGACAGAGAAGCACTTTTTTAGTGTATAATAAAAATTCTTCCAGGTGGTGAAATTCCCGGGTAGCTCAGCCGGCAGAGCAGGTGGCTGTTAACCACCCTGTCGGGGGTTCGAATCCCTCCCCGGGAGCCAACCTTGATAACTTTTCATGCGCTCCATTTACCCTTTTCTCTCAAATGCCTTTCCTCCAATCAGAACAAAGACAACAGACATAGAAACTATAACCCCTATATCAACAAATATATTGAAGTCAGGGCTCATAGGCCCTGTTGCCAGTGGAGAGATTACGTGCTTTAAGGCATCCACGCCGTAAGTGAGAGGATTTAATTTTGCAACGAACTTTAAAATATCGGGCAAGAGCTTCACTGGATACATCGCGCCGGAGAGAAAAAACATCGGCATGACTATAAAATTCATGATAACACTGAAACTTTCGTAGCTTTCATAAAATGTCGCAAGCAGAATCCCGAATGCAGAGATCGAAAAAGATACGGCAGAGCATATCAGGATAACGCCTACGATATTTAATATGCCGAGCTTCAGCCCCAGAAAAGGGAAGAGCGCAAGCACAATAACAGCCTGAATAGTTGAAATAATTGTTCCGCTTAATGCCTTTCCTACGACTATGGACAACCTCGACACCGGCGCAACAAGGATCTCTTTCATAAAACCGAATTCCTTATCCCAGATTATGGAGATTGACGAAAATATGGAACTGAAAAGAATTGTCATGCCGAGGATTCCCGGAAATATAAATTGCATATAGGAGACTCCTCCCACAGGAGAAACAAGCCTCGACATGCCGGCGCCCACAAGAAAAAGCCATACCATAGGTCTTGCTATTGCAGAGACAAGCCGCGACCTTTCCCTCACAAATTTCTTGAATTCCCTTGCAACAATCACATATATCGCATTAAATTCCATTCTCATATACCCAATAAATAAAAGGAGGATATTGTATCCGAGCGGCTTTTTTGCCTGCCTCTATGCAGAATGCATGGACAGGCAAAACCTCGGAGCGTAGCGAGAATGAGCGAGGGTACTGTATCCTCCTTTTATTTACCCTCAACTGTGCCTCCTTCTGTACGCCCTTACTTCTTCTTTTATTGTATCAGAGCCGGAACTCTCCTCTTCCCTTATCGCCTTACCAGTTAGCTTTAAAAACACATCGTTCAGTGTTGGCCTCTGAAGCCTTACAGATAAGACACTGTCGCCGAGTGTTCTTATGAGTTCAGGTATACATGCATCTCCTTTAATTGTAGACATAAATATCTCCCCGCCCTTCGCAGACGCCTCGACATTCAAAACTTTTTTTATTTCCTCCACTGCCGTTGCATTATCTTTTGTCTTCAGATATATGACATCGCCGCCGACTATTTTTTTAAGCTCTTCGGGACTGCCCCTGGCAATGATCTTCCCGTTATCTATAACGGCTATATCGCTGCATACCTCTGCCTCTTCCATGTAATGGGTTGTCATAAATATCGTGACATTATGTTGTTTAGGCAGCTCTGTAATAAATTCCCACAGGTTGGCCCTGCTCTGGGGATCAAGCCCAAGTGTAGGCTCATCAAGGAAAAGCACTTTTGGGCGGTGAATCAGTCCCCTTGCAACCTCAAGCCTTCTTTTCATTCCGCCTGAATATTTTTTTACGAGGTCGTCTTTTCTGCCGAACAGGTCAACAAACTTCAGGGCGTCATCAACTCTTTTTTGGCGTTCGCTCTTCTGAACATTATACAGATAGGCGTGAAACAAAAGGTTCTCCTCTGCCGTAAGGTCTTTATCGAGGGTTGTGTCCTGAAAGACTATGCCGATGGATTTCCTTACCGATGCCGACTCTTTAGCGCAGTCATGCCCGTCTATGAATGCCCTTCCCGAAGTAGGCGAAAGAAGGGCGCAGAGGATATTTATCGTCGTTGTCTTTCCCGCTCCATTAGGCCCGAGAAAACCGAATATCGTGCCCTCTTCAACATTAAAAGATACGTCATTTACTGCTGTGACATTCCCGAATTTCTTGACAAGATTTTCAACTTTAATTATTGACATAAAAAAGTCCTTTGTGCATTCAGCTAACAGCTATCAGCTTACAGCTAAATGCTATTTTCACTCATACCTCAAGGCGGTAATCGGGTCATACAGCGACGCCTTTCTTGCCGGATAGACGCCGAAGAATATTCCGACTGCCGCTGAAAATACAAAGGCAAGGATAATAGACCATAAAGCAAGCTGAGTGGGTAGAAATTCGATAAAATACGGAATGATAAGGGAAACCGCTGCTGCAAACAAAATGCCCCCTGTTCCCCCGATGATGCTCAGGGTCATGGACTCAATTAAAAATTGAAGCAGGATATCCCTGTTCTTTGCGCCGAG
>SCSY01000335.1 GCA_004298625.1 Nitrospirota bacterium
GATCCAAGTTGTGGTTCAGGTTCTTGAATGGGACGTGGCTCAAGAGGCTTTACAGTTTGTTCAACCTTAGCCAATCTTTCTGCCAATTCATCCTTTTCTTTCTTTATTTCATCAATACGTGACTGCCATTTGCTACGTTCCTTAGCGACTACATGACCGATCTGCTTCTGCATTTCGGTTGGTTGTTCACCGGATGACGCGTCCGATAGTGTTGACTCACCTTCTTTAACGTCGAGTAAAGCATCAAGCTCATTGTTTTCCATGTGTAGAAAAGCGATGATACGTTTTTTATGAGTAACGACTCAACACCGCAAAATATTAAATGCCATACGTTGTTTAAATAGCTTTCGCTCTTAAGGGTAACGACCCTTGGCATCTAGAATAAAACCCCCTACCTAGGGGGTTCATCCGAATGTTCGACAATATTGAGACTCACATAACAATACTGTAGAACATTCGGTAGAACGCCCTAGATGTGTGAGTCTTTTATTGTTTGTCTAAAGACTAGTACTTCTTCATTTTCTTCATCTGTGCCTTCGTTGCGTACTTTTTCTTTTCGCGTAACGGTTGCGAAACACCACCGACAGTCATCCCGAAGTCCTTAACTGGACTTCCTTTAAGTGACACTTTCGGTTGCATTCCTTTTCGTTTTGACGCTTTTGGTGCTTTCACCAATGATTTAGATTTCTTCATATACGTATTATATCATCCTTTAAACATGACTAGGCACCGTGTTCCTTTTTCATGTGGTTCCGCATCTTCAAATTACTTGAAAATGTAGAAGCACACATAGAACATCCGTGCGTTTCCTCCTTAGCCATGCTTTCAAGGAATGGATCTTCCTTCGTTTCTTCGACCTTTTCTACTTCATCTTGAACAAACTTTGTCGCTGCATTGACTGACTCTAAAGTAGATTTACTTACTGCTATAACCTTTAATTGCGGATAGTCCTTCAATAAAAGTAAGGCAGCATCGTCCTCAACGTCCTTACATTGGTTATCTTCAATAGAGAAGACTGAACCGTCCGGCAAACGATGTTCAAAAATGTATTTTCCTGTGTTCTCAAGTGTTGTCATTTGAGTGTGGTTAATACTTAATTAGCAATTTTGCTACTTTTCTTTATCCGTATGTAAGGTATGACTTCTTTCCTTTGTTATAACCAACCTTTCCAGAACCACCATAAGAAGTTTTAGATACCTTTTTTGGCTTAGGAACGATACTGTCTTTTATCTTCGCCAATTTACCTACCTTTTGTTTTAACGAACTTGCTTTTGTTTCTTCTTTAGGTTGCTTCATTTTCATTCTGACGGGTGCCATTTTAGGCAAAGCCTTTAAATTTCTATTCTTCTTTGGCATATTATTTTTTCTTTTTAGCGTATTTAGGTAATTTCTTTTTCTTAGTTTCTTTCTCCCATCGAGCTGCTACTTCGGGTTCATTTGCATAAAGATATGCACGTTGCTTTTGGCTTTTGAAGGGCATACTTATCCGTAAGTCATGTAAGCTTTTTTTGCGACCTTTGGTTTCTTCTTAGCTTTTTTCTTCTTACCAAAACTAACACCAACACCACGGTTTAATTCACCGTAGGAAGATGATGTTTCTATACCTGCAGGCATATTATGACTTTTCTTTAATAATTCTTTCACGTTTTAATACTGCTTCATGAGCGGCTGCCATCTTATCTATAAGTCTTTGATACGCTTCAGCGTAGTACATTGAGCGTATTTCCTTATCACCAGTTTCTATGAAACGTTTCTTGTAGAAATAAACGTTATTCGATAATGCTTCTTTGAAGCCAGTAATATTCCATGCGGCATTATAAATACTTATCGTTTCTTCTTGTGATCTTGGTGAAATTGTAAACGGCCAATCAAAGTTACGAAATAAGGATCGTATATATTTTAACATATTATCCCATTGCTACTGCAGCAGACTGCGTAGGACGTGGACCTCGAACTTGTGCCGAAACGGAACCAGTTGATCCACCTTGTTGTGGTGATAAAGCATTTGGCCCTTCAGGACTTGGCGTCATTTGCTTCATAAATTGATCGCTATCCTTGTCGAAAAGTTTAAGCAATTCACGTGTATTTTCTTCCTGGTTGATAAGCGGGTTAGCCAATGCAACCTGATAAAATTCCATTCCAAGAGCTTGTTTAAGAGTCTTAGACTGTTGATAAGAACTATCCGGGACTATCTGAACATCGAATTCAATATTCCTTATATATTCAGGCGTTATCGCATGTACTTCTATATTTTGTCCCTGTAAAGCCGCTACTTCTTCTTCAGTATTTATTTCATCTATGGTCGGTAAAGACTTTTGACCACGAGCTATTTTGATAATCGACGTTCCATGAGTACCATCAGTCAATTCCGTATTATCTATCTTCATTACACGAACAAATTTATTTGCCGAATTCTTTTCACCTGTAATAGCTTCAGCTTTATCTGGTGATGGATAGAATTGTAAGAAATTCTTTGCACGTAAGCGCTTACATTGAAGATCGAAATGTTCAAGCATTGAAACATTAAGCCCTAAAGCCAATTGAGCTTGTTCATGCATCATCTGTGCCTGTCTAGCTGTCTGCTTTCCCTTAGGATTAAGAATTGCAGGGTTTGTCATGTTCC
>SCSY01000002.1 GCA_004298625.1 Nitrospirota bacterium
GGATTCAGTTCGAGGGCCTTTACGTAATCGGCAATTGCGAGGTCATACTGCTTTTTCTTGTAATAGGCGTTGCCCCGGTCTTTATATGCCAGATAATCTTTTGGATTGGCCTCTATGGCCTTGCTGAACCTTGCAATATTGAAATCATATTTCCAGGTTTTTTTCATGATGGAATCTTCTCAATGAATGTTACATGTTACAGGATGGGGCTGTCAAATTATAAATATAATAATCGCTGTTTCTATCCTATCGGTCATGCCCCCGGCGCTGTTGCCGGATTGCACACCCTGTTGCAGAAGAGACACAGGTTTCCGCAGATTAAATCCTTTATTTCCAACATATTCAGCCTGGCATATTTGTTGCTTTTTATTACCCGATTTTGTTCTTTGAAATGTGTATATGCGGTGTGGAATGTTTTTGTGGTTTTTTTGCGGAAAGATTTGTCTTGACAAAAATGGCTTGACAAGCTTAAAATTGCGAAATATTTATAATTTCTGTTAAGCCGGTCGTAAGACTTAACCTTAAATAACGAAGGTGGTGATGACAGAGGAAGTAATTGAGGCAAAAAGAAAATAAGAGTTTTGGAAGGAAATCCCGCCTTGCGGGATAAAATACTGAACTAACCATAAGGAGGTTAGGAAGTGAAAAAATATTTAGCATTAGTATTAGGCATGTTGTTCGTCCTCGGCTTTACAGCCAGCGCCTTTGCTATTCATTCTGAGATCCCTTCGGAGACTCAGGCCATAGTGGCAAAAGGCACAACCCAGGTAACAATGGGCGGAGAGTTAAGGGTAAGAGGCTGGTATTTAAAAAATGCCTCAGGAATCAGAAGGGCGCAGTCAGTCCCGAGCGATTCAAATGGCCAGGCATGGTATGACCAGAGGGTAAGGCTCAGCCTTGCGATAGAGGCCAGCAAGAACACAAGCGGCTTTATTCACCTCGAGTCAAATAGCGGAGACAGCACAACATCCGATACATACACATGGGGGTCATTAAACCAGAAGCCTTCGGGAACATCGGGAAATACCGAGCTTAGTTTGCTTGAGGCATGGATTCTGTATAAAGGCTCAGGCCTTGGATTTCCTGCAGGACTTAAGGTTGGTCATATGCCTTTAGCCCTCGGCGAGAAGCAGTTTCTGGATCACACAAAGTTCGGCGATGACGCAATAGTGTTCTTTATGGACCCGACAAAACAGCTCCACATCGGGCTTCTAACAACAAAATTAGCTGAGGGTTCTACAGCAGCCCAGACAGCTGGAAATTCAAATGACATCAACAGCTATCACGCTCTTGCCACTTATAAAGTAGGCGACGGCACATTCGGCATAAACTACACCTATATTGACGACCAGACCGGCGCAACACTTGCAAACCTTCAGAACTTAGGCGTTCATGCAAACGGCAAGGCAGGAATCGTTTCTTACAAGGCAGAGTTTGACCAGCAGTTCGGCGATGCTCCTGATGGTGGAGACAGCGGCGCTCTGCCCGACAGGTTCAAGGGATATGGTTATATGTTAGGTCTTGGCGTTACACCTGCCCCTATTGTAACAATAAGGGGTGAGTATGCATTCGGTTCAGGCGATAACGTCGGCACCGATGGCGATAACGAGGCATTCCAGACCACACTCGGTAATGATATCCACTATACCCAGGTTTTTGAATACACAACAACCACACCGGGCGGCGCCCGTTCAACGGGTATAAGTAACGTGACATATTACAGGGCAGGACTTGACCTTAAGCCGACAAAAGACTTGTCAGCATCTCTCGACTACTTTATCCTGAGGGCTAATAAGGCATCCGGAGCCGGCAATACAATATCAGGAGAAAGATCTCCTAATTCAAAGAAGATAGGCCAGGAAACCGACCTCAAGATCAGCT
>SCSY01000172.1 GCA_004298625.1 Nitrospirota bacterium
TTCGTGTATGATTGATGCTCGTCGGATTCTGGGCTATTTTCAAAAGAATGGAATATTTTTTATCTAAATAAAAATCATGTATCAGTAAAGCTGCTTGCAGCCTAAGTTCATCAGGCAGTTTGGTGTCGAGCGCAAGATCAAGGCAAGCTGTTTCCCGCATTTTTGGATCATGAATTTTTTCTGCTGCCTCAAAACGATCCCACGGTTCCCATGTTTCTTGTACAAAAGCAGATAAAAATTTATCTGCTTCTATAGAGGATATCTTTTTTGCAGCCTCAATCCTTTCATGAGGATCCACTTTTGAATCACCTGCCAAAAAACGATAACTCATGGTACGGAGACTCATGTCCTTTATACGATCCGTTGCACGACACCGTATGTTGGACTCGATATGAGGTCCTGTCAATAGGTGTGTAAATAGTATTTAGGCAGCGACCTTCAAGTCCTCTGTTTTTGTTGTTACAGCAATCCCATTTTCAAAAAGTTTTCCTGCATAAACAGCCGGAAGCATTTCAGGGCTATTGATTTTTCTGAAAGACTTTTCAGCAACCTTCAGTAATTTCCAGATCATGGCAGTCGCCGATTCCACTTTCTTGTATCGCTTGGAAGCGGAAGTCCGAAGCCGGACTGCGGCAAAAGGCGATTCGACGATATTTGTTGTTCTCAGATGAATCCAGTGCTCCTTGGGGAAAGAATAGAACGTGATCATCCTCTCCCAGTCCCGCATGAGTTTTTCCGTGGCTTTGGGATAATCTTTTTTGTAACGAAGAATGAACTGATCTCGCTTCTTCTCGCAGAGAGCCTTGGTTTCCTCATAAGGCATGGTTTTTAAAAGCTCCTTGGCTTCGTCCTGTAGCTTCTTGGGCAGGGCATCCAGGACATTGACGATCTTGTGATTCCAGCAACGCTGCTCTTCTCCCTGGGGATGATGTTCGCCAAGCGCTGCCCAAATCCCCAAATGCCCGTCGGCTATGGTGAGCCGGGGCAGCTTCAAACCACGGGCCTTTAAATCACGCAAGATTGAAGCCCAGTTCTCCTTGCTTTCACGTTGTCCGGACTCGCAAGCCAAAATTATCTTCTGCCCCGATGAAAGGGCCCCAATAATAACCAAAAGGGCGGCCTTGTGATCTTCCAGCCCTGCCTTCACATAAATTCCATCGGCCCATTGATAAACAACCTCAACCTCTGATAAATCAGCCTTTCTCCATTCCTCATGTTCCAGTTTCCACTTGGCCTTCAATCGCCCAATCGATGCCGGCGATAACGGCGCCCCTTCCCCCAATAACCCCCGAAGGGCCAGCTCAAAATCCCCCTTGGCCAATCCGTGCAAATAAAGTTCAGGCAACATCATTCTTATCTCCTCGCTCTGACGCTTGAACAAAGGCAGCACCTGACTCTCAAATCGCTCCTCCAACCCTCGAACTCTCGGTCGGCGGACGGTGATGGTTCCGGACATCAACGACAACTTCCGGGGCTTGCCATAACCATTTCGATAACCAGAACTCAAATCCAGACGATCCCCAAAACGTTCGTGCTTTTCCCTTCCCAAAAAATCCCTGACTTCTTCTGCCAGAATATCCTGAAGCCAGTCCTGAACCTTGCCCCTGACGGCTTCTTCCAACCCCTCAAATCTAATTCTTGACGATGACACAACTTCAATGTTTTTCTCCTTCATGGTGGCGTCTCCTTTTTGTACCCGGTCTCCCGGGTTGGTTATTGGTTAACCTAAAGGTTACGCCGCCTCTTTTCTATTTCCACACTTTTTGGTTATACCTTCTCGATATCCCTGTTTTCGACTATTTCAATATAAAGTTCATCAGCATTATCGGCACATATCTGCACACTTTTCTCGGTGTCCGGAATATTTTTGTAATCTCCATAAGCAAAGCCATTCAGGTAATACGGGGTAAGATCTTTCGGCTTGATTTGAGGGCTTT
>SCSY01000173.1 GCA_004298625.1 Nitrospirota bacterium
TGTGCCGTGCATAACAGGAAGGCTGAAAAGAAACACTGAATTTCAACTTTCTCCCCAACAGGCAGGGAAAAATCTTAAGTATGGCCATGGCGGAGGGATTCATTCGGGGAAAAAAGGTTTTGGGTGCGGGCTCCATCTCATGGCGATAACTGCAGAGGGGAAGATTGCAAAATGCACTTTCTATTCCGACAGATATGTTGGTACAATTAAAGATGGCTTAAAAAAATGCCGGCAGAAAATAAAACCAATAAAACTTGATAAATTAAAATGCAACTGCGAGTTTATCGAACAGTGCAGGGGCGGCTGCAGATACAGGGCAGAGATGCTGGGAGACCCTTTGGGAAAAGATTTATACAGATGTGGACTGTTCTTGTCTCGCTGACGTTTAATTGGAAGACATTGTATTTGAGCGGTTTATTTTGTCGATAGTCCGACAACCCCCTGAGTCCCCCTTTGTTAAGGGGGATTGAGGGGGTTGTGAGACAAAATCCTCGGAGGTCGTTTCGACCGAGAATGAGCGAAAATACTGTGTCTTCCAATTATTAGTTAAAAAAATCGGAGGTTAAATATGCAGAACAAAAAATTCGTGTTTATCATCACCCACTCGTACGACAACCCGGACAAGGTCGCAGGAGCAATGCAGCTTGCAGCCAACATGAAGGCATTTGATGTCGAGCTTGATTTCTTTCTGATGGACAAGGGCGCTTTGCTTGCAAAGAAAGGGTTTGCAGAGACCCTGACATGGCAGTTGAAGGATGAGTTTTCTCCGATTGCGGATCTCATGAAAACTCTCATTGAGGACTTTAATGTAAAATTCTATATCTGCGCGTCGTGCGTGAAGCACTATGAACTCGATAAGACGGAGCGCATCCCAAATTCAGAAGTAAAACCCGGCTCTTTCTTAGGGCAGATGCTGCTTGAAAGGCAGGGGTTGACGTTTTGAGATAACAAATACATAAATTAATATTCAAGAAAACCCATAAACTTTCGGGCCTCGAGGAAATTAGGCAAAGGCATAGAAATGTGATAAGATGAAATCATGAAGACGTTGGCTGTTATAAGATTTCTGATCTTACTCGGAGCTATAGTATTTTTCAGCGCTTCAATTCCGGCTGCTGAAAGAGCTATTGAAAGTCTTAAAGGCAAGCCCTTCACAGATCCTTCTCAGAAATTCGAAATGCCTCCTGACTGGGTAAAAAAAACCATAAAATATGAGGCATGGGCGGAAAAGGCCGACATCGCAATTACCCTGGAGCAGGACGTTTATCAATTAATACTTCCGCTTATAAAGAAATTTGAAAAGGCTCACAATCTTAAGATCGAGATTAAGGAAGGCACATGCGGTGTATCGGCAGGAATGCTCAGCAGAAAGGTTGTTGATATCGCAGGATTCTGCTGCCCTCCCGGCAAAGAAGACAGGCTTCCCGGCGTCAAGTTCCATACACTCGGGATAGTTTCTAAGGCATTCCTTGTGCATCCGGATAATCCTATTGATTCGGTTACTGAAAGGGAACTAACGGAAATATTCAGAGGCAGGATTCTGCAATGGTCTGAGCTTAAAACATCAAAGGGGCAACCGGGTCCTGAATGGAGAATAAGGACCATAGGAAGGTTTCACTGTCAGGCAAGGCCGGGGCACTGGAGGCAGCTTCTCGACAGCGATAAACTCTTCAGCCCCCGGACTAAAGAGGTCAGTTCTATCCCTATTATGATAGCTCAGGTTGCAGCCTACAAAGGAGCTATCGGCTGGGAGGTGCTCGACATGGCTGAGAAATATGCGAACCTCGGCAAGGTAAAACCTCTCAGGATCAACGGCTATGCTCCAGATGATAGAGACGCCATCGCAGCAAGGAAATATCCGTTTTACCGCACATACAATGTAACCACATGGGAAAACAAAGGACTCAAAAACTCTAATGCTGAAAAGCTACTCGAATATCTGATGAAAGAGGTAGAGGGCATTGACCCTAAATCAGGCTTTGTTTCTTCATCGAGACTCAGAAATGCAGGCTGGAAATTCCAGGGCAATGAGCTTATAGGCGAACCTGAAAAGAGATGATCAGTATATTTATGCACCTAAAGCGCATCTCGCTGACAGTAAAGATGATACTGCTGACCCTCGTGGTCGGTCTTATCTCATGGGTCATTCTGGATAATATCCAGAGCAGAAAGATAGAAAATATCTTCAATTTGCATCTAACAGAGCAGTTGAATATCGAGGCTCAGGAAGCAAGGCTGCGATTCGACAACTATGTTACTGCATATAACCAGACCGTGAAACTCGTTGTCTCACAGAAAAGTTTCAACGATTATATAACCGACGGAAACCGGCTCAAGGGGGATAAGGTAAAATACTTCAGCGAGATTCCCCCATGGCTGCCCGATGCATCTGTGCTGAGGAAATTCGTTCATCTCCCTTATGCCCTGCTGCTTGACGACAAGGGGGCGGCGAGGGAAGTCTATCAGGGTTCGCCGGAACCACTACCCCCATCATTGATAAAGCCTTCAGACCTCCTCAGACAGATGAGCCACAACCAGACCCTTATGACAGAGATAGACGGAATGCCTTTTGTGGTTACGGCAGAATCAGTGATTAACCCGCAGGGCCGCACTGCTGCAACACTGATATTTGCAGCTCCCCTTGATGATGATTTCCTTATTTCATCTCAGGGTCTTTCAGCAGGCCGGGGAATAGTAGCGCTCGTTTCATCCAATGAGCATAGAATTCTCGCAAGCAACAAGCCTGATATCCTCCCTGACGGCGCAGCTCTTAAAGACATAGAGGCAGATTATCTCATGACAGGGAAATCATTTTTTGACACAGGGTCTTCGGACCTTCTCGTTCATTTCAGTTCCTTCTTATCCAGAAAAGAGTATGAAGACATAAGCAGGGCTATTCTCGCTGCCGACAGGCGTCAGAGGGCCATAGCAGCCGCTATTCTTATAATCTCTGTCTCAGCCTTAATATACTGGATTACAAACCGCATAACCATACTGAGCGGCAGCATGGTTGAATTTTCAGAAAAAAACCTTGGAACAGAAAGCCATGAGCTTTTAAAGGGAGACCAGCTCTATATACTTGAGGAAAGGTTCAAAAAATTTACAGTGGAGATTATATCAGCTCAGGAAAAGCTGAGGAAAGACGCAGAAGAAATGCTAAACCTCACAAAGAAAAATTTAGAGCTTGAGATGAAGGCGCTGCGCGGCATGCTGCCTATCTGCGCATGGTGCAAGAAGATACGCGACGACAAAGGCTACTGGAGCCAGGTGGAATTATATGTCGAAAAACATTCGGACGCCACCTTCACGCACGGCATCTGTCCGGAGTGCCTCAAAAAGATCAGTCCTGAAACCATAGAGAAGATCGAAAAGACTGGAACGAAATGATATAATTCATCTTGTGGACCGTCCGGCAAAAGAATATATCGTAGACTTCTTTTCAAAAAAACTTTCGCTATTCGGCAACACGCCTGCCGCCGTAGGATGGTCTAAAACAGGACAGAGGCTGAGGTATGAATGCATCCTTAAACTTCTTCCGCTCGACGGTCATAGCATCCTTGATTTCGGCTGCGGCAAGGGTGATTTTTATGGTTTCCTGAAAGAAAAAGGCATTAAGATTAACTACACCGGCATTGATATAAACAGGAAACTTATAGAAACCGCTTCACACATTTACCTTGAGGCTGAACTTTTAACTTTGGATATTGATTTAGAAGAGCTGCCCGAAAGCTATGACTATATAATCTCATGCGGAGTTTTTAATCTTAATATTCAGGGAGTAAAAGAATCGGCGGAAGAATCCTTAAAAAAACTATTCCGCCATACAAACAAGACACTTCTCTTTAACTGCCTCGGAACGCATTCTAAAGTAAAAGATACAAACCTGATCTACCTCGCCCCTGAGGAACTCATTGCCGCAGCAAAAAAAATCACGGATTCAGTTGTCATCTATAACGACCTCATAGAAGGCGATTTATTCCTGTTATTGAATAGGCCATAAACTCATGACTGCAACAGTCACGAACCACCCCTGCCCCTCCCTGACTAAAGAGGGGAACTATCACAGTCTCCCTGACCGTATTATCGAGATAATCAGCCAGATGCCAAGAAGGGTGGCAAGACCAAAGGCGCTGAGCCCGAGGAGAGAAAATCCGAAAACAATCGGGGGAACACTTGTGGCATGCATTATTGCAGAACTTATAAGCATGGCGCTTACGATCATGGCAAACGCAATGCGGTTGCTGGACTTGTCCATGTCCTTTATGAATTCAGGCAGATTTACATGGGACATCTTCACATGAATATCATCCTTTAATACCTTCCTTATTATCTGTTTCATCTGCCTCGGAAAAAGAACTACAAAGTCTCCTACCTCTTCGATATTCTTTTTCGTCTTTTCATATATCTTCGACGGGCTCAATTTTTCTCTTACCAGCTTAGAGGCATAAGGCTCGGCAGCGGCAATAAAATCAAAATCCGGATCGAGTTCCCTGCCGACGTTTTCGAGGATCAGCATCGCCTTATTTATCAGAAGAAGCTCCGAGGGTATTCTCATTTTATGTTTCATTGCAAGATGGGTTATAGTATCCAGATATGCAGAAAAGTTTATTTCCTTAAGGGTCATTCCATAAAGAGGTTCGAAAAATTCGGTGAGGTCTCTTTTAAAATCTCTTCTGAATGCAGCAACATCCACCTCTTCGGGAACAAGCCCCAGCTCTATATACTGATCTATCAGCCTGTCAAAGTCTTTATTTATAAGCGCAAGGAATGTATTTGCCATAGTCTCTTTCAGCTCATCAGTTACCCTTCCCACTATCCCGAAGTCCATAAACCCGATCTGTCCCGTGGGCATGACAAATATGTTTCCGGGATGAGGGTCTGCATGAAAAAATCCGTCTTTAAGTATCATCTTGAAATACGCATCAATTCCAATCCTGGCAATCTCTTTCCTGTCAAGCGTCATCTTATCTATCGCTGCAATATTATCAATTCTGACGCCGTCTATTCGCTCCATTACAAAGACCTTCCCTGTTGTATATTCCTTGTAAGTCCTGGGGATATGCACATTCGGATTATCTTCAAAGTTCCTTTTGAATCTGTTGCAGTTATTCATTTCTTCGACGAAATCAAGTTCCTTTCTTACTGTCTTTGAAAACTCCTCCACAATGCCGGTAGGATTGAAGAACCTGCTTTCAGGGACATGTTTGACCAGAAGATTGCCGATAGTGCTCAGGATATTAATGTCTGTCTCCAGTTGTTCTCCTATGCCCGGCCTCTGGATTTTTACTATCACATCGCTTCCGTCAATAAGTGTGGCGTGATGAACCTGGGCAATGGATGCAGCGGCGATAGGCGCCTCCCGAAAATAAGAAAATACCCTGTTTATCGGCAGACGCAGTTCTTCTTCTATAATCCTTTTTGCCTCTTCAGCGGGAAATTGCGGGACTTCATCCTGAAGTTTCTTGAATTCATCCGCATAGGGAGTTGTAATCAGATCCGGTCTTGAAGAAAGAAGCTGCGCAAGCTTGATAAAGCTCGGACCGAGTTCTGCAAACGCCATTCTCAGCCTTCCGGGAACAGTAATCTCCTTTACCTCAGGCCACCTCCCGAAGGCCTTTAATCTCTTCCTGAGGGGAACAAGCCTGTGAAGTCTGATCTGGTCTATTACGTGTCCGAAACCATATTTAAGAAAGACATTGATTATCTGCCTTATCCTGTTTATATTCCTGTAAGTTCTCAGCTTGAGCAGACTGATAGGCATCGGCTATTCTTCCTGCTCCTCTCCCTCCTTAACGCCCTCGATCTTTTTCACCCTGCCCGAAAGCGCCTGAATTTTTTTGTTGAGCTTCTCTACATCGTCCTTAGTCGGAAGGTTCATCTTATTGAGAGCCTTAGTCAGCGCCTCTGAAATGCTTTTAGTGAACTGGTCGGTTCCTTTCTCAGCCTTTTCAGACCATTCTTTCACGAGCTTTGAGCCCTGCGATTCGCTCAATTCTCCTTTTTTAACAAGTTCGTCTATGAATTCCTTCACCTTCTGCTGCATACCCAACCCTGCAAGCAATGCGTTTCTTACCGTGTCGAAAATCGCCATAAAACACCTCCGTTTTAAATACAGGTTGAGGCTAAGGTTTAGGTTAAGATTGATTCCCCTTAACCTCTGCCTTGACCTTAACCTGTTGTTTTATTATATCGTACACTGCCTCAAGCGCCTTGTCCAGTTTTTCAATATCTTTTGTTCCGCCTTCTGCCATCTCCGGTTTACCGCCGCCTCTGCCGCCCGCGAGTTGGGCAACCTCTTTAAGTATCTCTCCTGCCTTAATTTTATTTGTGAGGTCGTTTGTCACCATTGACAGTATAGCCGCTTCTCCGTTTGAAACAGAAGCAAGAACAACGACTCCGGAGCCGAGTTTTTCTTTTAGGTTGTCGGCAAGAACCCTCAAGTCCTTTTTTTCAAGGCCGTCAACCCTGCAGGAAATAACCTTTATGCCATTAATATCTCTGGCCTTGTCTATAAGTGATGCCGAGCTTTCAGAAGCAGCCTTTCCTTTAAGTCTTTCTACCTCTCTTTCGAGATCCTTCAAGTCGGTGATAAGCTTTTCTATTCTCTCGGACGGCTTATCGGTCTTAAGCATGTCTGAGATTCTTCTGAGTTCATTTTCTTTTTCCCTGAGATGCCCGAATGCAGCGGCTCCTGTTAATGCCTCTATCCTTCTTATGCCTGATGCAACGCTTCCTTCTGAAAGAATAACAAAGGGGCCTATATCCCCTGTTGCCTTGCAATGTGTGCCGCCGCAAAGTTCAGAGCTGAATCCGGGAACTTTAACAACCCTTACTGTCTCGCCGTATTTTTCCCCGAACAAGGCCATCGCACCCGATGCAATTGCCTCTTTTATATCCATAACCGTGATTTCAACGCCGATGTTTTCGAGTATCTGTTGGTTGACCACGTCTTCAATCTCTTCTATCTCGGCAGCGCTGAGAGAAAAGAAATGCGTAAAATCAAATCTCAGCCTGTCGGGCGCAACCAACGAGCCCGCCTGTTTAACATGCTCTCCGACTATGTTTCTAAGTGACGTCTGGAGCAGATGAGTCGCGGTATGATTCCTCATCACGGCTTTCCTCTTCTGAACATCCACTGTGCAATTAACTTTATCCCAGACCTTTAATTTCCCCTCTTTAATTTTTATTATGTGCGAATGCAGCCCCTCAATGGCCTTTTTTGTATCTGTAACCAGCGCCCTTAGTCCATCGGATGTTATCTCGCCGGTATCTCCAACCTGTCCTCCTGATTCGCCGTAAAAAGGGGTTTTATCCAGGAATATCTCTACCACTTCGCCTCTTAACGCCTCCTTGATAATCTTCCCTTCCTTTAATATAGCCTTAACAACCGACGCTGAATGAAATGATTCATAACCTATAAATTCCGTTTTACCTATTTCTGAAAGCAGTTCTCTGTATATGGATGAAACAGCCTCTTCTTCACCAACCCAGGCAGCCCTGGCCCTCTCCCTCTGCATCTCCATTTCTTTATGGAATCCTTCATCATCCAGAACCAGATGATTATCAGATGCGATATCGCGCGCCAGGTCCACAGGGAAACCGAATGTATCATACAGCCTGAATATCTCATCGCCGGGAACGGATTTTAAGCCCGCCTTCTTTGCATCGGCAATCACCTCGTCCATTATCCTCATGCCCTGCTCAAGCGTCCTGGAAAAACGCTCTTCTTCGAATCTCAAAACTTTTGAAGCCCTTTCTTTTTCATCTATAAGTTCCGGATATATTTCTCCCATAAATTCTGCAACAGGCTCAATGAGTTTATAAAGAACAGGCTCGCCGATGCCGAGCATCTTTGCATGTCTTGAAGCCCTCCTGAGAATCCTCCTTAAAACATATCCTCTTCCGTCATTGGAAGGCATCAGGCCGTCCGATATCAGAAATGCTATCGCCCTTATATGATCCGCTATCACCCGTATGGATGCGTCATCGGATTCATTCCTGCCGTATTTCCGGCCTGAGAGAGACTCTGTCTCTGATATTACCGAAGAGAAAAGGTCTGTATCGAAGTTGTTCAGCTTCCCCTGCAGAACTGCGGATATCCTCTCAAGACCCATCCCGGTGTCAATGCTCGGTTTGGGCAGGGGAGTGAGATTGCCGGACCCGTCCCTGTTGAACTGCATAAATACAAGGTTCCAGAGTTCGAGGAACCTATCGCAGTCGCAGCCTACCTTGCACTCGGCCTTGCCGCATCCTACATTTTCGCCCTGATCAATGATTATCTCGGAACATGGTCCGCATGGCCCTGTGTCTCCCATCTGCCAGAAATTATCCTTTGCTCCGAGCCTCACAATCCTGTCTGAGGGCAAACCTGTTAATTCGAGCCACAGCCTCTCAGCTTCATCGTCTTTCTCGTATACGGATACCCAGAGTCTATCTTTCGGGAGTTTGTAGATTTCGGTAAGAAGTTCCCACGCAAAGAGTATCGCATCCTTTTTAAAATAGTCGCCGAAAGAGAAATTGCCGAGCATCTCAAAAAAGGTATGATGCCTTGCGGTATGACCAACATTTTCAAGGTCATTGTGTTTGCCTCCGGCCCTCAGGCATTTCTGGCATGAAACAGCCCTCGTATAAGTCCTCTTCTCTTCGCCGAGGAAAATCGCCTTGAACTGCACCATGCCTGCATTTGTAAACAGGAGGGTGGGGTCGTTCCTGGGAATAAGAGAGAAACTCTTTATGCGTTCATGGCCCTTGGAGAGAAAATAATCAAGGAATGCCCTTCTTATCTCTTTGCTCTTCATGAATAATATCTCAGACTCTAATCATTTTTCATCACACCGGGTTCATTGGATATGATATGCGTGAGTTTTCCGTCAATAAATACAAGCTTTGTCTTAAAAATACCGCTTCTCGAATATATCCATTCTTCCCTGTATTTGCCGTCTTCCGTGGGCTGGAGTATGTTTATCGTTGCAGGCGAACTCCATGCATATCTTACCTGCTGCTGCGTCATGCCTGTTATGACTTCCGCATGCTTGATATGATCCTGTATCGGCTGCGGGAACCCTTTTATTTCATCCGGTGAATACCTTGCGGATTCGACGCAACCCACCTGGATTACAAGCAGCAGTATCCCGAAGATTAACAAATTCTTTCTCATGCTTCTTCCTCCTTTATTTTGAATTGTTTTAAAATCTGCATTATTGTATCAAAAGAATACCCTTTTCTCAGTAAAAATCTCCACAATTTTCCCTTGGCCTCCTTAGCGGAATAATTCCCCATAGTTCTGAGTTTTTTGTCCACAAGTTTGTGAGCCCTTGCTATTTCCTCGTGGTCCATGTCCGTGCAGATATCTTTTATTATTTCTTCTGACAGACCCCTGCTCCTGAGGAACAGATGGACACCCTGCCTCCCAAGTAATTTTACATCTTCGGCAGTCCTCTTAAGCGATACGGCAAGCGCTGAATCATTTATAAATCCTTTCTCTGTCAGATGACTCATAGTATGCCGGACAGCCTCTTCAGAGAAACCTTTTCTTTGCAACCGCTCCCTTAATTCTTTTTCACTCCTGTCCCGGTAACTTAAAAGCCGGTAAGCATGCCGAACCGCCCCGATTTTATCGGGGTTCAAATCTGCCCTGCCTTTAACCCGTAGTTGCATTGCCTTTATAATTTCAGGTACCGGTGTACAACAAGGAATCTACTTTGCGAATCTCTCGATCTTCATCTGATCCTTCTGAGCCTTCTGATCCTTAGGCGATTCATAAGTAAGGTCGCTGGTTGACTGAATGCCTTTTACCCTAAGAGCAAAGTCATCAGGGTTGGTTGCGCCTCTTAAAGCATCTTCATAAGTTATGAGTTCTGATTTATAAAGGCCGAAAAGCGACTGGTCAAACGTTTGCATATTATAGTGAACAGCGCCCTGAGCAATCACGTCCGGAAGCATCTTTGTCTTATCAGGGTCAAGGATGCATTCCTTAACTGTTATTGTAGCTACAAGTATCTCAGCTGCCGGAACCCTGCCCTTGCCATCCGCCCTCGGCATAAGTCTCTGCGAGATTATTCCCTTAAGGGAAGAAGAAAGCTGTGTCCTGACCTGTTTATGCTGATACGGCGGGAAGACCGAGATAATCCTGTTTACTGTCTCTGCCGCGTCAATTGTATGAAGCGTGCTGAACACGAGATGTCCTGTTTCAGCGGCAGTGAGACATATCTGGATTGTCTCAAAGTCGCGCATCTCGCCCACGAGTATGACGTCGGGGTCCTGCCTGAGCGCCGCCCTGAGGGCCTTTGCGAAAGACTCGGTGTCTGCGCCGACCTCTCTCTGGTTTATAATGCTCCTCTTGTCCCTGTGCAGAAACTCTATCGGGTCTTCTATTGTTATAATATTATTTGTTCGGTTGGTATTGATATAATCAATCATCGAAGCAAGGGTTGTTGATTTACCGCTGCCTGTTGTTCCTGTGACAAGTATAAGACCGCGCGACTCCATAGCTATCTTTTTAAGGACCTCAGGCATCTGAAGCTCCTCTATAGTCGGAATATTTACAGGGATTACCCTGAAGACAATACCGACAGCGCCCCTCTGAATAAATACATTGCACCTGAACCTGCCGAGCCCAGGCACACTGTAGGCAAGATCCAGATCATTTTTCTTCTTAAACAGCTCCCTCTGTCCCGGACTCATTACAGAAAACGCAAGCTTTAAGGAATCTTCGGGAGCAATTTTCGAAGTGGAGGGCATTGGCCTTAATTCGCCGTGAACTCTCATTATAGGTGGAGAGCCGACCTTTATATGAAGGTCCGATGCACTCTGCGAAACAGCAATCTTAAGGAGTTCATTTACTTCCATCTCTTCCTCCGCTAATCTTATATATTCTGTTCATGCCCTATTTCCTGAGATTAAGGATTTCTACAATTTTATCCTCTATCTCTTTTGCCTTCTCAGGATTGCCCTTCAGGAATTCCTTTGCGTTTTCTCTTCCCTGTCCGATCCTGTTGCCGCCATAGCTGTACCAGGCGCCTGACTTCTCGATGATGCCCTTTTCAACGCCGATATCCACAAGTTCGCCTGCCCTTGAAATGCCCTCATTATAATATATGTCAAACTCCGCCTGCCTGAAAGGCGGCGCAACCTTATTCTTCACAACCTTAACCCTTACCCTCCCGCCTATAACTTCCTGATTGTCCTTTATAGCATCTATCCTTCTTATATCGAGTCTCATCGAAGAATAAAACTTAAGCGCATTTCCGCCGGTCGTTGTCTCGGGGTTTCCAAACATCACGCCTATCTTCATGCGTATCTGGTTTATGAAAACAACTGTCGTAAGGGATTTCGAGATTGCCGCAGTAAGTTTCCTCAATGCCTGACTCATAAGCCTTGCCTGAAGGCCGGGAAGGGAATCGCCCATCTCGCCTTCTATCTCTGCCTTCGGAACAAGCGCCGCAACAGAATCTATTACAACAATATCAACAGCGCCGCTTCTTACCAGGGCCTCGGCAACTTCAAGAGCCTGCTCTCCTGTATCGGGCTGTGATATCAGCAGGTCTTCGACCTTTACACCCAGTTTTGCCGCATAGCTTGTATCAAGCGCATGTTCTGCGTCAACAAAAGCAGCTGTCCCTCCGGTCTTTTGAGCCTGGGCTATTGCGTTCAGGGCAAGGGTAGTTTTACCTGATGACTCAGGCCCGTAAATCTCAACAACCCTTCCTCTCGGATAGCCGCCAATGCCTGTTGCCATATCAAGGGTTATAGAGCCTGTGGGTATAACCTGAATCCCCTCTGCAATCTCCCCTGCACCGAGCCTCATTATTGCGCCTTTTCCAAAATTCTTTTCTATCTGAGATATCGCCATCTCAAGCGCCTTTGTCTTGTCTTTATCCTTATCTTTGTCCCTGCTCACCGCTTCCTTGCTCATCCTGCCTCCTTCTTAATCTATAGTTCCTTGCCAATAGGTATTTCGATTAACCTGAAATGCTCTGCCCCGCCCGGTTTCAACTCACTCTTCATTAGGGCTATATTTTTCACCTCTATCTTACCAAAATCAACCGCCTTAAGTGTAGACAATTCCCTTATCAAAACATCTTTATTTTTGGAAGACCTTATCCTGCCGATTGTAAGATGCGGCCTGAACTCCCTGTCATCAGTTTCAAAGCCAAATTCCTTCAGCGCCTCATCCATATCCCTCTGGAGCTTTATTATTTCCTCCGAATCGTTTATGCCGAGCCATATAACACGCGGATATT
Organism: Nitrospirota bacterium; assembly: GCA_004298625.1. Taxonomy (GTDB): domain Bacteria; phylum Nitrospirota; class Thermodesulfovibrionia; order Thermodesulfovibrionales; family UBA1546; genus SCSY01. The sequence continues at coordinate 12,243 of SCSY01000173.1, forward strand.
TTATGTTAGGGAATACGCCTGCGCCGGATATCCGAATATCAAAACTATTGTGCAGTCTCGTGATTTCTGAAAGCCTTTTGCTTATATCAGGGACTATTTTTTCAGGAGTGTCTCCTAAAAATTTCAAGGTGAGATGAAGATTCTTTGACGGAATCCATTTCACATCCGCCTTTGTCTCCATGAGTTTTGCGACATACTCATCTATCGTCTTTTTAATCTCATCAGGAAGTTCAATAGCTACAAAGCACCTCAGATCCATACCGATACAAATCTCCATATCTGAAGAACCGCATTTGTATATGCAGCCGCCATTATATCGTCGGCCATTATTCCAAAACCACCGCCGATTTTTTCAAGCCTTCTTATTGGAGGAGGTTTAATTATATCGAAAATCCTGAACAGGAAAAAAGCCGCAATTAAGTAACTCGGGTTAACCGGCAGAAACAATACTGAAATCAAATACCCCGCAAATTCATCAATCACTACACAGCCCGGATCTTTTTTATTGAAAACCTTCTCTGCCCTGGTTGATGATACAATGCCTGTGACTACAAAAAAAACAGCTAAAGCAATTTGCAAGGGCAAAGACGGTTTAAGAATAAAAAAAAATCCTACAGCTGCCAGAGTGCCGAACGTCCCCGGAGCAAAGGGGATGTAGCCGATAAAACCTACTGTAGAAATGAGCTTAAAGAGCGTCGAATTTGTAATTTTTTGATCGCCTTTATTTTTGGACTTCCTTTATCTTTTCAAGAAGCGTTTCAGCCTGTATCTGAACTTCATTTATCCTGGATTTAAATTCTTCTATCTCCTTATCTTTTACAATTTTTATATCCTCTATTGCATCTTTAAGTTGGCTTATTTCCTCGGACCTTGTCTTTATTTCCTGCTCCATGGCCTTTATCTTCTCGTCCGCCTCCATTTTTTCTTTCTGAGTTCCCTTAAGGCTATCCAGGGAAGACGACAATTCCTGTTCCTTCTTTTTAAGGTTTTCTTCCAGCTCTTTTATCTTGCCGAATAGATCGCTTTTCTCGGCCTTAATGCTATTGAGCTCTGCCAACGCCTTATCATAATCACTCTTCAAAACAATACACCCTGTAAGCGACACGGCTAAAAACAGAACAATAATAAATCTTGCAATCATCTTGCATACCTCCTTGTTTTTAGTGTTTCCAGTATATCACGGGCAAACCATGAAATGCCTTTCTCCTACTCTTCGACTATCCTGTAATGGTAGCTGATCTTTGCCGAACCTTCGAGAGTCGCCTTAACAGAGCAGTATTTTTCCATCGAGAGCTCAACAGCCTTTTTAACGGCATCGTCCGAAATATTTTTACCTTTTATTATAAACTCCAGATTTATATCCGTAAATTTTTTCGGATAATTCTCGGCCTTTTCTCCATTCACTCTTATCTCGAGACCCTTCACATCCTGTTTTTTCTTTTTCAGTATCGAGACCACATCCATGCCGGAACATCCTCCGATTCCCATCAAAAGCAGTTCCATCGGCCTTGAGCCTGTGTCCTTGCCTCCGACTTCAGCATCTCCATCCATTACTAGCGCATGGCCTGACGCTGCCACAGCAACAAACTGAAGGCCGTCTACATAAGTTACTATTGTTTCCGACATAATGCCCTCCCTGAAAATTTTTAACTGCTTTATCTATCCTGAAAATTTTGTAATATTTTACCACAAATTTGACAATGACTCTATTCATAAGTTACGATACATGAATCGCGGGGTGGAGCAGCCTGGTAGCTCGTCGGGCTCATAACCCGAAGGTCAGAGGTTCAAATCCTCTCCCCGCCACCAAATTCTCCGCTCTAAGTTATTTCTGCTTGTAGTATTTCAAATTTTTGATGTAATGTATCTGCTATGCCGTTACAGATTCAAATAGGATTAGAACTTTTCGAAAAAAACTGGCCGAAAGAATTAAAAGGCTCCCGCACAGGTCTTTTGGTCCATCCGGCATCCGTAAACAAAAAACTCGATCATGCATCAACCCTTTTTCTGAGATCAAAAAAATTTAAGCTGGCCGCTCTTTTCGGCCCTCAGCATGGAATCAGGGGGGAGACCCAGGACAACATGATAGAATGGGACGGATTTAAAGACCCCCTGACAGGACTTCCCGTTTACAGCCTTTACGGCCATACAAGAAAACCCGAACCTGAAATGCTGAAAGATATTGATGCATTGGTGATAGATATTCAGGATGCCAGCGCAAGATATTATACATTCATATGGACGATGGACCTCTGTATGCATGCATGTCTGGAAAATAACAAATCTGTCGTCATCCTCGACAGGCCGAATCCGATTAATGGAGTATCGTCCGAAGGCCCTGTTCTCGATATGTCTTTTTCATCATTTGTGGGTCAGCGCCCTTTGCCTGTTAGACACGGGATGACAGTGGCCGAAATAGCGAATTACCTCAGAAATGAATTTTATCCATCCCTTGATTTACACATAATAAAAATGCACGGCTGGAAACGCAAGATGTGGTTTGACGAGACAGGACTCCCCTGGGTTTTGCCATCGCCTAACATGCCGACTCTCGACACCGCGATTGTCTATCCCGGAATGTGTTTATTGGAAGGTACAAATCTAAGCGAAGGAAGAGGGACGACAAGGCCTTTTGAGATATTCGGAGCGCCGTTCATCGAGCCTGACATGCTCGTCGGGAAGTTGAAGGAATTTAAACTTTCCGGAGTTGTTTTAAGGCCGATGTACTTTCAGCCGACATTCCAGAAACATGCCGGAAAACTATGCGGCGGAGCGCAGATTCACGTGATTGACAGAGACAAGTTCAAACCCTTCAAAACCGGAGTTGCTGTTTTAAAGGCAGTCCACGACCTTTATCCGGAGTTGTTCAGATGGAAAGAGCCTCCGTATGAATACGAAACAATAAAGATGCCGATTGACATTCTTGCCGGCACAGATAGATTAAGAAAAGATATAGAGAACGGAAAAAGCCTTAACCAGATGGAAGGTTGGTGGAAAGAAGAATCAAGGGTCTTCGAGAAAATAAGAAAGAAGTATCTTCTGTACTAAAATAAGCATGCCGAAATTCTCTATTAAGATATTCTTACCTGCCGCAGGACTCGGCGAGCGTCTGAGGCCGATCACATATCATATCCCAAAACCACTGCTCCCGATTCTCGGAAAACCCCTGATTGAGATTACTCTCGAAAAATTCTCAGTAGTCTCGTCAGGGGAAATAGGCATAAATCTTCACTATAAAGCGGATATGATGAAAGATTGGGTTACGAATTCAGTCTTCGCAGGTCATGTTGAGTTTTTTCCTGAGAGCCCTATTCTTGGAACAGGCGGCGCCCTAAAAAACGCCGAGAGATTTCTTTCAGGCGGGCCTTTCCTCGTACATAATGCCGATATTCTCTCGAATATTGATCTTGAGAGGCTTATAGATGCCCATCTCTCATCCGGTAATATCGCAACTCTCGCAACGCATGATTATCTAAAATATAACAACGTAGTCATAGATGATAACGGCTGTGTCATAGATGTAGAGAACCCCGGCAAGTCAATTCCGAATCCTGAAAGGATCGCAAGAAAGATTGCATATACAGGCATTGCAATATATTCTCCTGAGATTTTAAGATTCCTTCCTGTGGGGGTATCTCACGCGACAGTCGCATGGCTTGCAGCTTCAAAGGCAGGGCATAAGGTTCAGGCGCTTGATTTCACCGGCTCTTACTGGAGCGATATAGGAACTCCTGCAACATACGCCTCAGCAATCGTAAATGCACTAAGGAATGATGGAGAGACAGTTTATATCCATCCGTCAGTAAAGAAATGCAGCTCGACAGAGATAGATGGCTACATCGTAATCGAAGAGGGAAATGAGTTAGGTCAAAATGTATCTTTAAGGAATTGCATAGTGCTTCCTAAAGCTAACCCTCTAATCCGACAAGGGGAATTATTCGAAAACTGCATACTCGGCCCTGATTTCAAGATAGATTTAAACGAAACAGAAATCCTCGGATATTCAGAAGAGGCCGGCGGGATACTAATCGGAATAGGCGGCTCGAACCGTGAATATTACAGAATAAAAAAAGCAGGCAGTTCAGCAGTCCTCATGAAGTGCGGTCATGGAGACCCGGATTATCACAGGCATCTTGAATACACAAAATTCTTTTCAAAATACTCAATTCCCGTTCCTGAAATAACAGAGGAAACACCGGACAAGTTCGAGGCGGTATTTGAAGACCTTGGAGATGTCACGCTCTATAGCTGGCTTAAATGCAGGAGGGAGCCTGAGCAGATCGAAGGGATATACAGAAAAGTTTTAGATATTGCTGTGAAGATCCATACAGATGCAACTCAACACATCTCAGAATGCCCGATGCTCCAGGAAAGGCTTTTTGATTATGAACATTACAGGTGGGAGACAGGTTATTTCTTCGAGAGATTTATCGAGGGAATCAAAAATATCAAAATCAAAAACCCGCGAGTACTTCAGGATCAGTTCCATAATATTGCGGAGAAGGCCGGCTCATTCCCCAAGACAATCATACACAGGGACTTCCAATCGCAAAATATCATGATACATAACGGCATTCCAAGGCTTATCGATTTCCAGGGCGCAAGGATGGGACTTCCCGCCTATGACATCGCATCCATCCTATGGGACCCATATTATCGTCTTGACGATAATATGAGAGAAAGGCTCCTAGAATATTATCTTAATAAAATGACAGCCACTAATACGACAATTCACCTCGAGACTTTAATTCTTTGCCGTTTGCAAAGGCATATGCAGGCTCTCGGAGCCTACGGCTTTCTGTCAAAGATTAAGGGTAAAAAATATTTTCTCAAACATATCCCTGAGGGGTTAAGGCTTTTAAAGGAAGACATTACGCTTGTGAAGAATGATTATCCGGAGTTGTATAGGTTGGTGATGGAGTTGTAGAATCCTTACGGGCTATAAATCTTAAAATACTCTTCCCTGCCTAACTTACAAAAGGATTCTTAATAGCAACTCCTTTAATTATCTGTCTGTCCGCAAGGTCTTCCGAGAGAATAGTCTTTGCCCCACCCTCAACGGCAGATGCAATAATCAGGGAATCCCAGAATGAATATTTATGCTGGCTGTGAATATCTATTGCATCGAGGATTATTCCTCCGTCAGTAATCACAGTCTTCCATCTCAAAAAATCTCCGACTATCTCTTTTGCTGCGCTAATATCAATTGGTTTAGATATCTTCTTTGTCGCATTGACGAAAAATTCCTGAAGAACTTGAGAACTGATAATTCCGTTTCCCGAATCCCAAAGTTTCTCAATTATCTCTACAGACCTTCTGTGTTTTTCTCCTGCAGAGAAATCATACGCATAAACAATAATATTGGTATCCAAAAAAATTTTATCGTCTTTCATGTAGTTCTTCCCTTGAAACACAAATCTTACCCTTTGTGCCAAGGTCAAAACCTTTCTTCATTAGCGCAATCTGCCTCTCCTTTGCCTTCTTATAGCCTGTCTCATGCCTAACCTTCTCTTCGAGAGTCTCCCTTAATAGATCACTTAGAGACCTTTCACTCATAACTGCCAATGTCTTAGCCTTCTTCAATAATGCTTTGGGAAGCGATAATGTTACATTCTGTCTTTCCATAAAAAACCTCCTCC
>SCSY01000174.1 GCA_004298625.1 Nitrospirota bacterium
TTATCGAGGCTTATAAGCCTGCATGGGAATCTTTTGATTATCTCGACCGAATTATCATTTGAACAGTCATCAACAACAACAACTTCAAACTTGTCATATTCTGAAGAAAATACAGCCTCAAGGCATTTTCCAATCGTGGCTTCCCCGTTATAGTTCGGGATTATTACTGAGATTAGTTTATGCACTTTTTCGAATCAATTTGTTATTTCACGATTCAAATTCTATGCGGGGAATTCCAGACTGTCGAATAATAGACTGGAGTGTGCCAATTCTGATTTCATGGTGATCGGGGACAGGAACTGTAATTGAACCATCGGAAAGTTTTTTCTGCATAACAATGTGACTGCCTTTTCTTCTCACTTCAATAAAACCATGCCGCGCTAAAATCGCACATACTTCTTTCCCGGAAAGAATACTAAGCTTACCCAACAGCAACCTCAACCTGTGTCAGGTAAATTTCTCCATGAAGTCTTTGTTTAATTTCCTCATGGGATGCTGTTTCAAAAAATAATTCTAATGCCTCTTTCAGGTTATCACGCGCCTGTTCAATAGTATCGCCCTGACTGGCAATGTCGAGTTCAGGACATAGCGCTACATAACCGTCTCCCTCTCGTTCAATGATTGCATTAAGTTTTTGCAGCATATTACCTCCTCTCTGACTATTGATATTATATCGCTATCGCAGCATTTTATTCTTCTATCTTAAAGTAAATGCGCTTAGCAAAAATATAGGATGTCCCTAATTATTCCTTTCTGACTTTCTTTGCCCCTGGCAAGAAACCTTTTGCAGCTAATGACGCCACAATAATGAGTAAAATAATATCAACAAATGTAATGGCCCTGTTTATAGATTTTGGCAAGTCACCATCATCAGTCATACTTTCTGGCGAAATGAGAAATATCAGGCCATAAAGAATAGCGAGAAGAGCGATTTCAGCGATGATATACCAAACAATAAAAATTAGAAATCTCCGCAGTATCGTCGGATATATAAAGTCGCTTTCAAGTTCTTGCTCTTGAACACCTCTTTCAGCAAATGAGGGATCTTTCTCGATTCTTTCAGGAGATAAAATTACAAGTGTCTTTGCTAAATGGTCATGTATTGCTTGATGCCTCTTGCTGAAGAACATGTATATCATAGATAGCCATCCGAGAAAAGCCTTAACATAGTAACGCACAAAAGATAAATGAAGCGGACATTTTAATAAATCATCCTGACGCACAACTTTAATGCCAAAAAAATATTGGCCTATCGTACTACCGAAAAAAGAAACCAACAGCGGTTCAAGCAGTAGGAAGGGAGAATACATGAGGATGCCCAAACTTGAATTGGTCCCCTTCAATAATGGAGCAAGAGCTAAAGGTATACAAACCAGCAACCCAATAAGAATCAAAGAATCTATAATACTAGCCTTAATCCTCAACGGTAATGTTGCATAAATTAGCTCATTATTTTGAGTTTTCATGATTCTCTTTTAAAATAAAATTTATTTATAGGAAGGAGAGGACGAGGAATATCTTCTTTGCTGAGTTTAAGAAATGGACAGTCTTTGAGCGGCATCAGTAGATTTGCACCATTCCCTTCTTTGGGACATAAAAAACCACAGGCGCCTTTATGCCCTTCTCCCTTGCTTCATTAAAGACCTTGCTCGGATTGCTACCGTGACTGACAACCTTTTTGTCTTTAAAAGATCTTGTCGCCACATATTGACCGCCATATTTTTCGCCGTCTTTTAGTAAAACGTTATCCACAGAAACCTCCTTTTCAATCTGCATCTAATTCTTATCCAAATTTACTTTTTTTGTCAAGCCACTCTCCTCATTTCAACCCAAGCACGTCCTGCATGTCATAAAGCCCTGCCGGCTTGCCCGCAACCCACTGCGCTGCTTTCAGCGCGCCTCTTGCGAACGTATCCCTGCTTGACGCCTTGTGAGTTATCTCTATCCTTTCTCCAAGTCCTCCGAATAGAACTGTATGCTCTCCGACAATATCGCCGGCCCGGACTGTCTGAATGCCAATCTCTTTTTTTGTTCTTTCTCCGATAATTCCCTTCCTCGCATAAACAGCAACCTCATCAAGATTACGGTTTATCGCATCGGCAATAACCTGAGCCATTTTCAGAGCAGTTCCGCTCGGAGCGTCTTTCTTTAACCTGTGATGAGCCTCCACGATCTCAATGTCATATTCATCTCCGAGAACCCTTGCGACATCCTGAAGAACCTTTAGGAGAAGGTTTACCCCTGTGCTCATGTTCGACGCCATGACACACGGGATGCTCTTCAGCATAGGTTCCATCTCTTTAATATCATCTTTTGAAAGACCTGTCGTGCCGATTACCATTGCCTTTCCTTTTTTAGACGCCAATTTGAGATTATCTTTTGTGGATGCAGGTGAGGTAAAATCAATAATCAGGTCTGAATTGACGATTATGCCTTCAAGGCTGTCCGAGAGTTTTATTCCTGTTTCACCTATTCCGACTATTGTTCCGATGTCCTTTCCAACAGCAGGATGGCCTTTTTTTTCAAATGCGCCTGCAAGTTTTAATTCAGGATATTCCTTTGAAAGCGCGGTAATCCTCTGACCCATTTTTCCTGCTGCGCCTGCAACTGCTATCTTAATCATAAAACCTCCTTGTTTTTCAGGAATTGCCGAGAATCCATTTTACTGCTTCATTCAGATTCTTTGCAATATAATCGGCATTAGCCGACTCAGCGCCGTGTCTCGGTTGCGAGTCGTACCGACCTGTTAAAACAAAAATTCCCTTTGCTCCTGCTGCCTTCGCAAGGAGCATATCCAGTTCTTTGTCGCCTATAACAAAAGATTTTTTCAGATTAATGTTGTGCTCAGCCCTTGCCTTTAAAAGCATTAGAGGCTCGGGTTTTCTGCAAGGGCAGTGTTCGTCAGGGTGATGAGGGCAATAATAGAAGTCATCAAAGCCGTATTGTTCGATAAAGATTTTATTGACCTCTTTGGTGAAGCCCTCTTTAACAATTCCTCTTGCAATGCCTGACTGGTTGCTTACGCCGATGAGTTTAAAACCTTTTTCCCTGAGGACCTTCAAGCCCTTTACCTCCTTGAATATCTCAAGGTCTTCAATCTTATTGAGATAGCCGACATCTTTGCACAAAGTGCCGTCCCTGTCAAAGAACACCGCTCTATTTTGGGGAATCAAATTTTTTACAGCCTCGAATACTTCGTCAGATGTTATCGCCGTCATGCAGGCCATTTTTTCTTTATCACATTCTCTTTTAAAACATGGACTGCACGGTAACTCTTTTTTTATTACCGCATTCTCTTTTCCAGGAGGCCCTGTCAATGAAGGGTCTGTAGAGCCGAATATGGCAACCAGAGGAGTCTTCACTGCGTAGCCGATGTGCATAGGACCGGAGTCATTCGTAAGGAGGCCATCACACTCTGAGATCAATGCTGATAATTCTCTGAGATTGGTTTTTCCTGCCATATTTTTAAGTTCCGATGAACCCTGAACGCTCAAGGCTATCTCTTTTGCTATTTCTACCTCTGATTGCCCTCCGAATATCACAACGCTTCCGTCAAGTTCCGTGATTATTCTTTTTGCGACCTCAGCAAATCTCCCGGAGGGCCATCTCTTTGTTGAACCGTATGTGGCTCCGGGGTTTATACCGATTACAGGCCGCCTAAGGTTTTTTAATGCATCTCTCGCCCTGAGTCTTTCTTCTAAGGATAGATATATAAACGGGTCGGAATATTCCGCATCTATGCCGATATTTTTAAGAATATTCAGGTAATAAGAAGCATGATGCATTTTCCTGTCATCGCCATGAAAAGGGATTGCTTTGGTAAGGAGAACACCTCTTCCATCTCTTTTGTAGCCGATCCTTTGCGGTATTCGCGAAAGAAATGCGATTAATGCGGCGTCAAAGGCATTCTGAAAAAGTATCGAACTGCAAAATTTTTTTGCCTTGAGAATGGATGACAGTTTAAATTTGCCTATAAGGCTGTTAAATCTGTCTTCATAAAGTATAATCTCGTCTATATCAGGATTATTCTCAAATAAAGGCGCGACCCAGGGTCTGACCAGAAGGGATATTTTTGCAGCGGGAAGACTTTTTCTTAATGCGCTCAGAGCAGGCATTGTCATTACGGCGTCGCCGATCCAGTTGACCCCCCTGACCAGCACATTTTTACAGGATTTATCAAGCATTGTTTAGTTTAACATAGAGACTTACATAAAATTCCCATTGAATTTTTCAGTGGTTTTATGAAATAATCAATCAGGAATTTTATGAAAGTCTGCGAGATATTTACAGGCATTCAGGGCGAATCGAGCTATGCAGGCCTGCTGTTCACGTTTATAAGAATGGCAGGATGCAACCTCAGGTGTTCATACTGTGATACAGCTTACGCTTATGAAGAGGGCATGGAGCTGTCCGAGAATGAAATCATAAATGAGATTACCCTGATAGGCGCCAACTTTGTGGCGATTACAGGCGGGGAGCCCCTGCTTCAGGAAGGGACTTTTCATCTTGTAGAGCGGTTGTTAGGCGAGGGGCACAAAGTTTTGATCGAGACTAACGGGACCCTGAGCATCAAAGATATTGACAACAGGGCTATTATTGTCCTTGATGTAAAGACGCCTGGCAGCGGCATGTCCGGAGATCTGGATGTTTCAAATTTCGATTATATAAAACCCACCGATGAGATAAAATTTGTGATTACCGACAAGGCGGATTATGAATGGTCCAAAGATAAAATCAACAGATATAATCTGAAGTCCAAGTGCCAGATACTATTTTCTCCTGCTTTCGGGACGCTCGACCCCGTGTCTCTCGTAAAGTGGATGCTTGAAGACAGGCTCGATGTCAGGCTGAACCTTCAGATGCATAAATACATATACGGCGGTGAAAGGCGAGGGGTTTAGAGTAAAGTGTCAGTCAACAGTGTCAGGTTCTGCTGACACAGACACTAATCACTGACATTTCTTAGTTTTATCCAGATACATAGAAATCTCGTGCTCAAAATTATCGCTGAATATGTTTTTGCCGGCATGATTTTGTATATCCCCGATGTCCCATAATCCGACCTTGTCAATCTCCTGCCTGTTAAATAATATCTCGCCGTCGTAAACACATGAATATGTATATACAAGCTCGGTCTCATAGGAATTTGTATGCATATAAGCATAGAGAAATTGAGGGTTAAGCTTTGCTATGCCCAATTCTTCTTCCATCTCCCGCTCTGCGGCCTCAAACAGGCTTTCGCCGGGATTAACGTGACCGCCGACCGATGTATCCCATTTCCCCGGAGCAACATCCTTGTTCATCGAGCGCTTCTGGAGAAGCAGTTCGCCCTTTTTATTGAAAACAAGGACATGCACTACGCGGTGAATTAATTCGGGGTTGCCGTGTATCTCAAACCTCGGCGCTATCCCGATGACCCTGCCTTCTTTGTCTACTATCTCAAGCAGTTCTTCTTTGTCGTTCATGATTTATATTATATCCGTGCGAGGTATTTATTTGAAACTACCAGCGTGGTATCATACTGAATGAATATTGTCTGCCAGAACAAGAAGGCATACCACGATTACCATATCGAAGAAACCGTTGAGGCCGGTATCGCGCTTCTCGGCACAGAGGTAAAGTCTTTGAGAGAAGGGAAGGGGAATTTAAAAGACAGTCATGTGCTGATAAAGAACCTGGAGGCATTTCTTCTTAACTGTCATATAAGCCCTTACAGCCATGGTAATATCATGAACCACGAACCGCTGAGAACAAGGAAACTTCTTCTGCACAGAAAAGAGATTGAGAGATTAACAGGGAAGGTTGCGCAGAAAGGTTATACGCTTATACCATTGAAGATATATTTTAAAGGCTCGCTGGCAAAGGTCGAGATAGGGCTCGCAAAGGGGAAGCGTGTGTATGAGAAGAGAGAAGCAGTAAAGAAGAAAGAGGCGGCCCGCGAGATAGAGCGCGCGATGAAAAGCAGGTAGATATTAAAACAGAAGATGAGTAATAACCCTTCTCAAAAATTTACAATAGTCGTTGTTGCCGAGCCATGTATGCCCGATTGTTTTCTCTCGATTAATCAATTAGCCCTGTGGTAGACCATAGACCCCGGGGTAAATTTTTTCAAAGGATTATTACTCATCAGGATATACTTCTACATTTCGGTATGTTTTATAAGGACTAAATCGTGTTATAATAAAGGTAACTTACAGTCGGGGGCGTAAGGGCTCGACGGGGGTTATGAGGCTCAGGTGGCATGTCGTGGCTCTCCATCACCACGTAAAAAGGTGGAGAAAAACACAAACGCCAACAACGAACTGGCACTCGCTGCTTAATTAAAGCAGCTCGCTACTCTGAAATCGCCTGTGTTTTGGGGATAGCGACGGACAGCAGGCTGGTCATGGGTCTTTCTCCTGAACCCATGATGAGACTAAGGGAGATGGGATGATGAAAAGCCCGCCTGCCGGCGGTTAATCATCCGAGATTTAAAGGGCAGGATAAACATGTAGAAGCCTGAGAGTAGTGCTTTCGGACGCGGGTTCGATTCCCGCCGCCTCCACCATCCTTCGCCAAGGCTACGGATGGCAAGCCAGCTAAGAAAGTTAAGCTTTAAAAAGTCAAGTGCGCACGTATAGTGGGGGATAAGAAGGATGGTGTCCTCCATAGCTCAAAGAGCGGCGGAGGACTTTTTTATGAAATACGTTTACTTAATCCGCAGTATCAGCAATCCGGAACGAAGGTATATTGGGATTACCTCTAATGTTGAAAATCGTATAAATGAACATAATTCCGGAAAATCTTTTCATACTTCAAAATTTAAACCGTGGAAATTGATTGCATATGTAGCTTTTGAAAATCACAAAACAGCGATAGAATTTGAGAGATATTTAAAAACCGGATCGGGAATAGCGTTTGCTAATAGACACTTATGGTGGGCTTAGGCCCAGGAGGTAAGAGATGAAAAGGGTAATAATAATCTGCGCAGTCTTAGTCTTCATGATCGCGGCGATGAATGCCTTTTCAGGCAGCGGTGATGTGGTGAAGGAGAGGTTCCAGGAAAGCGATATCCAGGCATTAAAGGAGCAGGTGAACAAGCTTGAAAGGAAGGTCAGCCGTCTTGAGAAGATAATCATTCAGAACAATCTTGAAAAGAGGGTGTTTGACCTTGAGAAGAAGCAGATGGAAAAAGACATGAACGAAGGGCTGAAGGCACCTAAATAAGGATTATTTTTTATAGAAAGTTATGAAATTAGTCTGGTCTGATTTTTCATTAGATTTTTCCAAGAGAACTCATATCATGGGAATACTCAATGTTACCCCTGATTCATTCTCGGACGGCGGAAAGCATTTTGATAAGTCGTCTGCGATAAGAAGTGCTTATCAGATGGTCGAGGATGGCGCGGACATCATTGATATCGGCGGAGAATCAACAAGGCCGGGTTCCGAGCCTGTTCCTCTGGAAGAAGAACTAAGGCGCACGATACCCGTTATAGAGACGATTGCAAAAGATATTAAAGCGCCAATATCTATTGACACATATAAAGCAGATGTTGCGAAAAGGGCGCTGGATGCAGGAGCTTCAATGGTGAATGATATAAGCGGCATGAGGTTTGACCCTGAGATGCCGAAGATTGTCTCTCAATATAAAGTCCCTGTTGTTATCATGCATATTAAAGGCAATCCAAAGACAATGCAGAAAGAACCTGTTTATGAGGCCTTGATTCCAGAGATTATGGATTACCTGAGAATGAGCATAAGGCTTGCGGTGAAATTTGGGATAGCTGAAGATAAGATAATGATAGACCCCGGCATCGGATTTGGAAAGACCTTTGACCATAACCTTGAGATAATAAAAAACCTTAATGAATTTACTCTGCTTGAAAAACCGGTGCTGATAGGGCCTTCAAGGAAGGCGTTTATAGGCAAAATACTCGATGATGCTTCTGCGTCAGAGCGCCTTGAAGGCACTGCCGCAACAGTTGCAATCTCTATTCTAAGTGGCGCAAATATCATCAGGGTTCATGATGTTAAGGAGATGAAGAAGGTAGCCCTTGTGACCGA
>SCSY01000175.1 GCA_004298625.1 Nitrospirota bacterium
AGGGTCTTTATGAGGTAGGTGATAATGAAAATCTGGAAGGCAAACGAAAGGAACTTTCCGCCGGAATTTACCGCGGTATTGAGAAATATCCTCTTCCTTAACATATCAGGGCCGGTCTATCCCGCCGTGTTTTCAGAACTTCCACGGCCTGTCTTCTCCTTTATAAGCATCTCCGCAATCCTGAAATCCAGATAGTCATCTATATCTACAGACCTTTCTCTGGGCATGATGTAGACATGACTTTTCTTAAGGAAAACGCTTTTTTTCTTTCTCAGCACATCCTTCCACCAAACATAAATGGATGCATTCATATCGAACACGGGGGGGGCGGACTGCCTTGTAACAAAACCGGCTTTTTTTACGAGGCCCACTGCTCCGTCCTCATGGATTTCCACCATATTAAAATAGGGGTTCCTGTGGGCTTCTGTAACTGAAAAGACGTTATCTGCATTTTTGGTAACAAGTAATTTTATGGAGTTGTCTATATCCTCGATAGTCCTTAACGGCGCAGTTGCGTGGAGAAGCACCAATATATTAAATTTGAATTTTCCCCTGTTCTCCATCCATTCCATTGCATGGAGCAGCACATCTATTATGCTGCAGTCGTCTGTGGCAAGCTTCTTAGGCCTCATAAACGGCACTTCAGCGCCACATTGCCTTGCGATATTTGCTATTTTCCTGTTTTCAGTAGAGATTATAACCCTGTCTATATACCTGGACCTCTTTGCCTGTTCGATCGAATAAGCAATCAGGGGCTTGCCTGAGATTTTTTTAATATTTTTCCCGGGCAGACCCTTTGAGCCGCCCCTTGCAGGTATAACGCATAATATGGAATAACCTTTGTACATTTCTAATTTAAAATAGAATCCCTAACATTTTCACAGTGTGCGAAAACCACGGAAATTCGGGTCGCTTTCAAGATAAAGTCTTCTTGCCTGTTCTATGGTATTCTGTAATTTTTTCTGATAATAATTTGTCAGCAGACGGGTGTTTGCATCAAACAGGCATTTATGGAATTCTTCATCGCTCATGTCGGTGAAATTGATTGCCAGCAGATCCGAGTTTGTATGTTTATTTTCATAAAAATCTTCACAGTCTTTAACAAGGCCTTTTTCTATCGCATGATAATAGAGCGGAGAGCCGGGATAAGGAGTAACAGGCCGGATAGTGCGCATTTGGGCGCCATCATCGTATTTAAGCAAAAACTCAACTCCCTTATTTAGGGTCTCTTTATTGTCTCCTATATTGCCGAATATAATATTCAACCCCGGGCTGATTCCCGCCTCCAGTGTCGTCTCGATGCCTTTTACTATCTGTTTGGTAGTAAGCGCTTTTTTCATATTTTTTAACACCTGGTCGTCCATTGACTCGATGCCGTAATTAATAAAAACACACCCTGCCTTTTTCATAATATTCAGGACTTCAGGCTTGGCATAGTTCAGCCTGCCGTTACAATCCCACTTAACATTCAATTTAGCCTTTATAAAATCATTGCAGAGGCTTTCGGTCCTCTCTACTGACGACATCAGGAGCTCGTCGGCAAAGGCAATATAAGTAATGCCATAATCTTTTTTCAACAACTTTATTTCTTCGATAATTCCTTCGTTGCTGCGCGGCCTGAAGCCCTTATCCATCCTGTAACAGAAATTACACGTAAATTTACAGCCCCTCCCTGATATCATGGGCATGACAAAATCAGAACTTGTTGCATGCGGCATCCTTAAAAGCCTGTAGTAATCCATTGGGAATAAGTTATACGCAGGCATCGGCAGGGAGTCTATGTCGCTTATCAGAGGCCGCCTGTCGTTTATGACTACGCTTTCCCCTTCGCGAAAGGCTATCCCCTTAATATTATCTAAGGATTTTCGATTAGTTATCGCCTCCATCAACTCGATGACCGTTATTTCTCCTTCTCCTATGACGACAACATCAGCATGTGTTTTTTTAAGAAAAAATTCCGGTTCGGGAGCGGGTCCGTGGCCTCCGATTATGTAGAAAGGCCTGTTCCTTGAGTTATTTATAGCATCAGAGATGCTCAGCAGTTTCCTGTACTGATAATACCCTGCTATTATGCTTACACCAACAGCATCAAACTTATTCTTATTCAGATATTCTGTAAGATGCGAGTCAGGATAATGGAATTTATCCTGATTATATATCTCCACATCGTAGCCCTCTTTCACGAGCACCGCAGCAACATATGCAAGGCCCTGCGGGAAAAAATGGATATACGAATCATTATCATATACTACTAAAAGAATTCTCATCTTTCCCCGTCCTCCAGAAGTTTAAGCGCGCTAATGCCGTCGTCCAGCGTAATATCGGGTATTATGTCTTTTTCAATAGCCTCGATAAAATGCATCAATTCATCAGTATAAGTCCTGTCGATATCAAACATATCCCTGTCATTAATAACTGTTTCTTTATCGCCTTTGTTTATCCTGATGCTTTTACCTATAAGGTCGCAGGTCAGCATCCCTTCGCTTCCAACTATCCTTATCTCGCGTTTTTTATCATTTTGCAGATAGTCCATATGCACATTGCAGATAAAATTATTATCGTACTTATATATGCCCTCAAAAATATCCTCGGAATTTATTTCCAACCTGCTCACCTTACCCTTTAGCGCCTTCCAAGTGCATGGGTCCCCGAAAAGATACCGCATATAATCAACCTCATGGGATAAATCCAGGGCTACGCCTCCGCCTTTTGCCGCATTCGCACTGTACGAATTCCTGTAATCCCTGCCGGGTCTCCATGACGGCAAGAATTGCCCGACTTCTATCTTTGCAAAATAAAGGTCTCCGATAATATTTTCAGATAATTTATTTTTCATGTATTTCATAGCGCCGAGATACCTTAAGTTATATCCGACAAATATCTTTATCTTCTTCTTCCTG
>SCSY01000176.1 GCA_004298625.1 Nitrospirota bacterium
CCGCATTCCATGCATAAGTCCTTATCGGTAATCGAGGCTTTTTTATCTGAAAGTTTAAAGACGCCATGCGGACATACTTCTATGCACCTTCCGCAGCCGGTGCATTTTTCAGGGAAAAACCTCAGGGTAGTTACATCAGTTAGGTATTTCATATTATCCCCCATTCTCCAAGTTTAAATATAAGCATCAATATCAGGGATATGCCTGATGCGGCGATATAAGCAGGGACCCCGAACTTGAGTTCTTTCCTGACCCCGGACATCCCTGTAAAAGTCGTCGAGCCTGTAAACTGAAGGGCGATGTAGGAGCTTGCGAGAGGGAAGAAGAGGTAGGAGACGACAAGGAAAATGGCATTCGTCGAATTGTCGAGTATGCCGAAAAATTGAACGGCAAGAAAGACGGCGAGGCCGCCTGTGATCCAGCCTTTTATCGCGAACGAGCGGAAGGGGATAAAAGGGAGCATGGCAGGCGTGACCAGCGCGCCGGCAAAGACGGATATTAAACCCAGCAGCAGGAAAGGCGTCCCGCCCACCCACGCGTCCCTGAAAAAAATGCTTGAGGGCTTAAGCCCGAAGATTAACAACACGATAAGGCCGTAGAGAGGATATTTCTTCATCGCGGGGTTTATCTCCATAGGGGTAAGGACAAGCCTGTCGGCCATCGAAAATCTTATCCTTCCCATCGCCTCTGTTTTTTTATACCCAGAAGATATATAAGCAGGGATATCTTTTGCGCAGACAGGGCCGAAATATACCCTGAACCTCGTAGCCCTCCGGACAGCGCCGGCATTCACGCCGACAGCGCCGAGCTGGGGGACTATGAGCCTGTTATGGCTTACAATGTTGTCGAGATTCACTTTTCGGATGCGTCCTACAAGTTCATCCGTGCCGAAAGCGCCTTTTCCTGCTGCGCACCACACATTGATCCCCTTTGTGTCAAGCACGAGAATCCAGGCATTAAGTCCTTTGAGCGATCTTCTGAGAATATCAAAGCTCAATTTGTAGTTTGCGCTCACCAGAACATCGGAGTCCTTATCCGGCTCTCCGCATGCATAAAGGCCCGGCGGGACAGAATATCTCATGCGAAACGCGCTTGTCCTGCTCTTGATCTGTCCCCAATGGTCTGACAAAGTCCATTCAGTCGAAATACTATGCGGCTTTTCAGCAGAGATTTCAACAGCGCTGCAACAGGAAGCGACATTTTTATCGTTTTGTTTTTCGATGCTGATAAATTTCAGTTCCTTCACATTGACACCATACTTTAAAATATCTCTTTCACTGCAAAATGTCAAAAGCTTTTTAAAGACCCGCAGCTCATTTTATCTACTTCTGTAAATGGACATGAAGCAGGGCAATAATGTAATATCAAAATGAAAAAGAGGCGCATGTGGAGGAGCATAAAATGCCTTTAACCATAGGGCTTATATCGGCGACAAAGATTGAAGGCGGAATTGTCAATCTTAAAGAAAGCAAATCAGGATATTTTTACACTGGAAAGCTTGGGAAAAATAATATAGTCCATGTTTTTTCCGGCATTGGCAAGACCAATGCCTCGCATGCAGCGACCCTTTTGATAGAAAAATTTTCGCCTTCTTTTATTATCAATTTCGGGATTGGCGGCGCATATCCTTCATCAGGCTTAAAGACAGGCGATATTGCGATTGCAACAAAAGAGATATACGGTGATGAAGGATTGCTGCTCAAAGATGGTTTTCATACTGCAGACGTAATTGGAATACCATTCCTTAAAAAAGGCAGGAAAAAATATTTCAATGAATTTCCTCTTGATAAAAAATTGGCGGGTAAAGCAATTAAATGTTTTAGACTAACCCCTGACCCCTTGCCCCTTACCTCTAAGATTAAATCCGGCGCATTCGTAACTGTCTCAGCCGCTACAGGCACGAACAAACGGGCTGAAGAACTTGAAAAACGATTTAATGCGATATGCGAAAATATGGAGGGCGCTGCTGTAGCCCATGTCTGCGCAATGTATGGAATTCCCATGCTCGAGATAAGAGGGATAAGCAATATTGTTGAGAACAGGGACAAAAAAAAGTGGGATATAAAAACCGCCGCAGAGAACTGCCGGAGGGCGCTGGTAGAATTTCTTAGCAATGCTATAATTTAAATGGGAGTTGTAATGAATACCATCTATTTCGATAACAACGCAACAACAAATATAGCGCCTGAGGCGCTGGAGGAGATGCTTCCTTATCTCAGAGAATTGTATGGAAATCCTTCGAGCATGCATACCTTTGGGGGACAACTGCACAAAAAAATTGAGGAGGCAAGGTCAAGAGTTGCCGGACTTCTCGGAGCTGAGCCCGAGGAGATAATATTTACGAGCTGTGGTACCGAGAGCGACAATACTGCGCTCATGAGCGCTGTTGAATCCGTGCCTCATAAAAAACATATCATCACATCAAGGGTTGAACATCCTGCTGTTTTAAATTTCTGCAAACATCTTGCAAGAAAAGGGTACAGGATTACATATCTGCCTGTCAGCAAACAGGGGCAATTAAATATCGAGGAGCTTCTGAAGGCGTTGGACGAAGACACGGCTGTTGTATCCTTGATGTACGCAAACAATGAATCAGGCGTTATATTCCCGGTTGAGGAAATTGGTCGGATACTTAAAGAGAAGGGAATATTATTTCATACGGATGCTGTTCAGGCAGTCGGAAAGACCCCTATAGACTTAAAAAAGCTTCCCCCTGACATGCTCTCTTTGTCGGGGCATAAACTTCATGCACCAAAAGGAGTCGGAGCTTTATACGTGAGAAAAGGCACGAGCTTCCATCCTTACATATTCGGCGGGCATCAGGAGCACGGAAGAAGGGCGGGCACGGAGAACGTAGCCTCGATTATTGGGCTCGGAAAGGCATGTGAACTTGCAAGAGAGAAACTCTCTCAGGAAGCACTCTATCTGAGGGGGTTAAGGGATAAACTCGAAAATGCGCTCCTGCAATCCTGTCCTGATGCAAGGATAAACGGGGACGTAAACAACAGGCTTCCAAACACGACTAACATCAGTTTTGGTTATGTAGAGGGAGAGGCGATACTGCTAAAACTCAATGAACTCGGCATCTGCGCATCATCAGGCTCTGCATGCACAGCAGGTATGCCTGAGCCGTCGCATGTCTTAAGGGCGATGGATGTGCCGGCAGAGGCAATCAGGGGTTCGATAAGGTTTTCGCTAAGCAGGTATAACACTGAAGAAGAAGTGGACAGGGTTATTGAAGTAATGCCCGTGATTATCAAGGGACTAAGAGAGATTTCGCCCCTCGGCGGGGAAAAACTCGGGAAAGATATCTGCACATAGACTTGCCTATCACGGCTTCTTTCCCTCTGATTTTACAACTCGAGTTGCGTCACCCTCAAGACTTCGTCAACAGTGGTGATGCCTTTTTTAATTTTTTCGATTCCGTCCTGCCTCAGGGTGCGCATTCCAAGCGAGATCGCCTTGTCTTTTATTTCGCGGACAGTGGCCCTTCGCATAACAAGGTCCCGTATTTCGTCATCAACAACAAGCAGCTCGAATATGGCTATTCTTCCCCTGTAGCCAGTGCCGAGGCAGTTGCCGCAGCCTTTTCCCTTCCATATTATATTGATATCTTCGCTGAGTTCCGCCCTGACCTCGGCTGTTGCGGCATGCTTCTCTTTGCATTCCGGGCATACCCTCCTTACAAGCCTCTGAGCCATTACACCTATGAGCGTTGATGAGACAAGGTAGTTTTCTACTCCCATATCCATTAATCTTGCTATAGCTCCTGGCGCATCATTTGTATGGAGTGTGCTGAATATGAGATGGCCTGTGAGGGCTGCGTGTATTGCAATGCCTCCTGTTTCAAGGTCACGGATCTCTCCCACCATTATGATATCAGGGTCCTGCCTGACTATATGCCTGAGGCCGCTTGCAAATGTCAGCCCTATCTTGGGTCTGACCTGTATCTGGTTGATGCCGGGCATCAGGTATTCGACGGGCTCTTCTATCGTGATTATTTTTTTCTCGGAAGAATTTATTCTGTCTAATGAGGCATAAAGGGTTGTGGTTTTCCCGCTTCCGGTAGGGCCTGTAATCAGTATCATCCCGTAGGGCTTGTGGATAATGCCTTCATACCGCTCGATGAGCATGTCGTCAAACCCTATTTCGGTTAATGTTATAAAAGATGTCTCTCTGTCAAGGAGGCGCATGACTATGCTCTCGCCGTAAATGGTAGGGATGGTTGAAACTCTTATATCTATGTCTTTTCCACCGAAATGGCTCTTTATCCTGCCGTCCTGCGGCAGCCTTCTTTCCGCTATGTTCATCTGCGACAATAGTTTTATCCTCGAGGATACCGCAGCCTGCATCGCGACAGGCATCTGCTCTTTATCGTAGAGGATGCCGTCTACCCTGTATCTGACGCGCACGTTGCGTTCCCCTGGCTCTATATGTATGTCGCTGGCCCTGTCCTTGACCGCGTTCTCGATAATTACATTTACAAGCTGTATAACGCCCTTTTCCTGCGCCAGGTCCTTAAGGTGGCCGACATCTTCGGTTGTCCCTGTTGTTATTACTGTTCCCTCTTCTGTTGCATCTTCTATCAATCTCAGCATAACAGCTTCCCTGGAGCCATAGAGCAGTTCAAGGTGGCCGAGGATGGCCGAACTCTTTGCGAGAAATATGTTAATGTCATAGCCAAAAGATGTCCTGAGAGACGCAATCGCCTC
Organism: Nitrospirota bacterium; assembly: GCA_004298625.1. Classification (GTDB taxonomy): domain Bacteria; phylum Nitrospirota; class Thermodesulfovibrionia; order Thermodesulfovibrionales; family UBA1546; genus SCSY01. Next base: position 4,713 of record SCSY01000176.1, read on the forward strand.
ATTTTTCAGAGGGTCTCCTACTGCAATATTCAGCGTCTTATCGGATATGGAAAGCGGCAGTATCAGGTTTTCCTTGAGAAAGGCAAAGGATATCTTTTCAAGCGGCACGGCCTGTGGAAATTCATTTTCGGATATTATGGGGATATTAAATTGCAAAGATAGGGCCTGAAGGAGCTCTTCTTCTTTGAGGAGCATATCACGCAGTATCTCTCCCAGCCTTCTTTTCCCGGCCTCTGACTTCTGGAGCTCGAGGGCTTTTTCAATATCCGCCTCTTTTACATATCCAAGCCCTAAAAGGATCTGTCCTATTTTCCTGGTCAAGCGCTTACCTCGTGGGTATTTTCGGTACTGTGCTGAAGAGATATTTAAAGTCCTCATCCTCGAATTTCAGCCCTGCGCCGACGTAAGCCCCGCGCCGTTTCTTGTTTAAGATGTTGTCGGCTCCTGCGGAGAGAAAGACATTTTTAAATATAAAATAATCTACACCGGCTTTTGCATGAGGATTTTTTGCCCCTTCTTCGTTATTGGAGAAGTCCCAGACATCAACGGATATCTTTGCCTTGTCGTTAAACAAAAAGTAATCCGCGCCGCCTCCGAAGGTGCTTTCCGTAAGGCCGACTCTAAGCGCGGCGTCCTTATATCTTTTTGCAAACTGCGCCGTGAACTCTATCTTGTCTTCTATTTTTTCTTCCCTTGAGGTTACTCCGTTTGTTGTCGTTGTGGTTGTCTCGATGCTGCCCACAGGGTCGCTGACAATGCCGAGTATATAATACTTGTCGGGTTTCGGCTGAAGGGTTACATAGAAATGACCTTTGGCATCTTTTGGTTTTGTGAGGTAATCCGACTGGAATGTGATGAAGGTCCTGAACCTGTCTACAGCGCTTATCGTTTTAGTGACGCCCTCTGCGGCCTGGTGCATGGACTCGTAAAGCCTGTCATCTTTAACAAGTTTCCCGATGGTGCCTTCGCCTTTTTCAATCTTTTTCGCTATATTATCAATCGCCTCAGCGGCATTTTTTATGGCCGGCCTGTTTTCCTCAACCATCTCTTTTAGCTCTTTAGCCGCCTTATTGAGGTTTGCCACAAGGTCAGGGCCGTCTGTTTTTAAAGAGGATGAGAAATCTTTTATATTGCCCACCGCAGCCGTCAAAGGCTCCCTGTTTTTCTCCACAAGGTCGCTTATCGAAGCGATGAGATTGTTTATATTGTCAAGCGTGGTTCTCATTTTGTAATCATTGACTGATATGGTTTCTTTAAGGCCTGCGGTAATATCCTTGATGTTCAGAATAGAGTCCTTGAGCGCCTCTTTTGCCTCCGGCGTGCCGAGAGATTCGCTGAGGGCTGATGAGAGAGAGCTTAAATTGTTAGAGACCCCTGAAAGATTTCTGACCAGGTCGTCAATATCAATAACCTCCTGCACATTTTTTATTGTATCGCCGTTTTTAAGCTCGGGCTTAGTGATGCCGGTTTTTATCTCCAGGTATTTATCGCCGAGAAGTCCTGTTGACTTTATGCCTGCAGAGGCGTCTGAATATAACACTACATCCCTGTTCACCCTGATAATAATGCGCGCCCTTCCATCCTTTAGCGTGATCTTCTCGATAGTGCCGGCATCGACACCCGCAATCCTTATACGGGTTTTCTCATCGAGCCCTGCGATATTTTTAAACTCGGCATGAACGATATAGCCTTTTTTCTTTACCCATTCAAAACCGCCGACTTTAAATGTCATGTATGTCAGAAGCGCCAGGATGACAAGTGAAAAAGCGCCTACTTTTAATTCTGTAGAAAAACCCTTCATGCAGTTACCCCTTCTATCTTTATTGGCCCGACGGCGCTGCCTGTTATAAACTGCCGGACTACGGCGTTGTCGCTCTTCTTTATCTCATCCGGAGTCCCGGTCTCTATTATCCTGCCCTCATAAAGCATAGCTATCCTGTCGGCAATCTTATATGCGCTGTGCATGTCATGCGTTATAGCCACGGATGTTACAGAGAGTTTCTGTTTCATTTCTATTATAAGGTCGTTTATTGCATCGGCCATTATCGGATCCAGCCCTGTAGTAGGTTCATCATACAAAAGTATTTCGGGTTCATGGGCTATCGCGCGGGCCAGGCCTACCCTCTTTTTCATTCCGCCGGAGAGTTCAGACGGCATGAGATTTTCCACCCCGGCCAATCCAACCATCCTGAGTTTTTCTATCGCTATTTTTTTTGCATCATTTTCAGTTAACTTCCCATGCCTCATTAATGCAAATGCCACGTTTTCCCACACCTTCATGGAATCAAACAATGCCGCCATCTGGAAAAGCATGCCGAATCTTTTTCTTGTTTCATACAGCTCATTTTCACTCATGGTTGCGATATTCACTCCGTCAATAAGGACCGAGCCTTTCTCGGGTTTAAGAGTTCCTATGATATGTTTTATCAGAACGCTCTTGCCTGAGCCGCTTCCTCCTATTACAACCATGCTCTCGCCTTTTTCAACCTTGAGGCTTGCGCCCCTGAGCACATAGTTGCCGCCAAAAGACTTATGTAAATCTATAAGCTCTATCATTTAAACAGCCATGCCGACAGAAAGTAGTCGGAAATGAGTATGGTCATTGACGATAAAACCACAGCTCCTGTTGTAGCCTTTCCAACTCCCTCGGCCCCTCCCTGTGTATAAAAACCCTTATAGCAGCTTATTATAGCAATGGTTGCGCCAAAAAAACACGCCTTTATAAGACCGTTATATATGTCGCTGGTCTCGAGATAGTCCCAGGTCCTTTTCCAATAACCTGTTGAATTGGCGCCCAAAAGGCCTACTGTTACAAAGTATCCTCCTATGATTCCTATGATATCGGCCATGACTGTCAGTGAAGGGAGCATGATAAGCCCTGCGATAAACCTCGGCACAATCAGATATTTTACGGGGTTTGTGGCAAGGGTCTCGAGGGCGTCTATCTGTTCCGTAACCCGCATAGTGCCGAGCTCCGCAGCCATGGCTGCGCCGGCCCTTCCTGCAACTATCAACCCCGTTAAAACAGGGCCGAGCTCGCGGGTAATTGAAAGCGCAACAACTGTTCCCACGAGAGCTTCTGCATTAAATCTCTTGAATCCTGTATAGCTCTGGAGCGCAAGCACCATGCCTGTAAACACTGCCGTGATAAGCACAACAGGCATGGACTTGATGCCGATCTCTATTATCTGTTTAAGAGTATTTTTTACTTCAAACGGCGGCAATATGAGCTGTTTAAGCGCAGAGTATAAAAGGAGCATAATCCTGCCGAGCTCTTCTGAAAAATTTATAAAGGTATGCCAGAACATTGTTATAGGACGGCCTACACACTCGATGAGCTTAATTAAGGGGTTAACTGCCATTGGTATATACCTTCCGTGATTTATTCCCGAAAGACGTCAGGATTTCGTAGGGGATGGTCCCTGCCTTTATTGCAAGTTCCGATGCGGTTATGACATCAACTTTTTGCCTGCCCAGCAAAATGACATCGTCTCCTTCGGCAACTCCTCTAACATCCGTAACATCTGCCATGGTGGTGTCCATGCAGATCCTGCCGACTACAGGCGACCGCTTCCCTCTTACAAGGACCTCTGAATTGTTCGAGAATATCCTGCTGTATCCGTCAGCGTAGCCGACAGGCAATACTGCTATAAGGCTGTCTCTCGATGTGATAAACGTCCTGCCGTAACTTACAGGAGACCCCTTTCTGAGTTTTCTCAGGGATAATATCTTTGTCTTAACAGTCATGGCAGGTCTCAACAGGGATTCAAGGGTTCGAGGTTTCGAGGGTTCTGCTGAGAGCGGTGAATAACCATACAGCATCAGTCCGGGTCTGATTGCATCAAGGTGTGATTCCGGGAGCGACATAACAGCAGCGCTGTTGGCAATATGGGAGAGAAGATGTCCCCCGCTTTTTTTAATAAAAGTATTTTTCAGTTTATTGAACCTGTCAAGCTGCATCAGAGCGTATGACCTGTCGGAGAGGTCTGCATCGGAAAAATGACTCATGATGCCGGTGACTGTTAAAAAGTCCATTTTTACTATTGTGCCTATACTTTTATCTATATCCTCATTAAAACCGAGTCTTCCCATTCCCGTATCTATTTTTATATGGACCCTGATTTCCTGCTTCCTTTTTTTTGCCTCTTTAGAAAAGGCCCGCGCGGTTTTTATATCGTGAATAACAGGCATAAGATCATACTTGAAGTAATCGCTTATATCATATTTGTCGAAAAGAACAATTACGGGTGTTTTAATGCCGGCTTGTCTCAGAGCCACAGCCTCGGATGTATATGCAACTGCAAGATAAGAAGCTCCTTCCCTGACAAGCCTGCGAGAGGCCTCAACAGATCCATGGCCATAAGCATCGGCCTTCACAACAGCTATTATAGCCCTGTTGCCTGTTATCTTTTTTGCAATCTTGAAATTATGTGCGATAGCCGCAAGGTCTATCTCAGCTATTGGCCCTCTGTCCATAAAGTCGGTAGTCAGTAGCAGTAGTTATCAAACTACTTACTACTTAACTTTTATCCTTTCCCTCTTCTTTCTTTTCCTTGCTCTCGTCAATCGGTTTTTTAGGGGTGACGTCTATCTCGTCAGGCTCCGACATTGATTTTTTGAAATTCTTTATAGCCTTCCCAATGCCGCTTGCAAGTTCCGGCAACCTCCTGGCTCCGAACAGGACTATGATTATTATCAATATAACAATCAGCTCCGGCATTCCTAAACCAAACATTCTTGCCTCCTTTTTT
>SCSY01000177.1 GCA_004298625.1 Nitrospirota bacterium
AAAATTTTTCATATAAAATCCTCTCATGAGCGGCATGGTGGTCTATCAGGGTAAGGCCGCCCCTGCCGGATACAGCGATAAACGTATCTCCGAGATATAAAGAAGGCAGAGAAGGCTTATACAGAAGCTCAAGATTTTCCGAGATCCCGGAAACAGAGCGTCCGGCTGCGGGATCATAATGGGAAGCGCCGGAATATGTAATGGCCGCTTCTGTAAAAGGTCTGGTATACTCCTCCCTCTCCCCTTTCACCTTATCCCTGATGCCTGAGTTCACGAACCTGTAAATGCCTTCCTTGTCTTCAAAGCGCACTTCCCTCTTTGTAGGATGGACGTTGAAATCAACCTTTATGGGATTAATTTCGAGAAAAAGAAAAAATACCGGATGCCTGTCCCTGGGGATAATCCCCTCATAAGCCTTATAAACCGCATGGGAAACAGACGCGTCTTTTACAGGTCTTTTATTTACGAATATGAACTGGTGCGCCTTGCTGTTCCTGAAATTTCCCAGCTCAGAGACAAAGGCATTCATTCTCATGCCCCCTTTTTCAGCGCTGAGCTCAATCAGCCCGGCCACGAATTCATCCCCGTAGACCTGCATTATTCTTTCTCTTAACCCCGAAGCCCTCGGCAACGTCATGGTCTCCTGGTTTTCCGTCAGCAGCCTGAAACCGGTCTCAGGGTGCGAGAGGGCTTCTTTTGTCACAGTATCTATGATATGAAAAAGCTCTGTGTTGTTTGTCTTAAGGAATTTTTTCCTTGCAGGGGTGTTAAAGAATAAATCTTTTATCTCTATTGACGTTCCGGAAAATGAAGAGTCTTTAACCTCTTTTTTCTCCCCGCCATGCATCTCTATTGATATGCCGGAATCAGAGCCCTTTACGCCGGTTATGAGTTTCACCTTTGATACCGATGCAATTGAGGGGAGCGCCTCTCCCCGGAACCCCATTGTCGTGACATTAAACAAATCCGCCTCGTTATCAATCTTGCTTGTCGCATGGCGTTCAAAACACAAAAGCGCATCTTCCCTGTCCATTCCCACGCCGTTGTCCGAGACCTTAATCAGCCGCTTCCCTCCATAAAGGACATTTATCGTAATCTCCGTGCTTTCAGCGTCTATGGCATTTTCGATGAGCTCTTTTACGACAGAGGCGGGCCTTTCAACAACCTCGCCTGCGGCAATCTTGTTTCTTAAATCAATTGGAAGAATTTTTATCTGTGGCATAAGACATTTTATAAATTAGACAGATGATTTCGCAAGAGGAGGGGGGGAGAAAGTAAGGTATACTATATAATTATGTTTCTTGACGACACGATAGCTGCAATCTCAACCCCTTCCGGCGAAGGCGGGATAGGCATTGTCAGGCTTAGCGGAAAAGACGCCGTAAGGATAGCCGATAAGGTATTCATTTCACCTAAAGGCAAGACTCTTTCAGCATCAAAATCCCACAGAATAATCTATGGCTTTATAAAAGACCCCTCGGCAGATAAGACCGTGGATGAAGTTCTCGTATCTGTAATGCTCAGCCCGAATACCTACACAAGAGAAGATATTGTCGAGATTAACTGCCACGGTGGAATGCTCCCGTTAAGAAAGGTCCTTGAGCTTGTAATCAAGGAAGGCGCAAGGCTTGCCGAGCCCGGAGAGTTCACAAAAAGGGCCTTCTTAAACGGCAGGCTGGATCTTAGCGAGGCTGAGGCGGTAATTGATCTCATAAGGGCAAAGACCGATGAATCAAGAAAGATTGCGCTTGAGCAGCTTGAGGGCAGGCTTTCCGAAAAGATTTTAGAACTGAGAGAGGGCCTTACCCGTATATGCACATTTGTTGAGGCATACATAGACTTTCCCGAAGATGAGATAGAAATATCCTCAAAAAAAGAGATGATGGAATCAGCCAGGAACATTCTAATGGAGCTGGAATCTCTTTTAAAAACCTATGACGAGGGAAGATTTTTCAGGGAAGGGCTTGGCGCGGCGATTGTAGGAAGGCCGAATGTCGGCAAATCCTCATTGCTCAATGCGCTTATACAGAAGGACAGGGCGATCGTGACAGAGATGCCGGGCACGACAAGGGACATCATAGAGGAATATCTGAACATAAACGGCCTGCCATTGAGGATAATTGACACCGCAGGGATAAGAGAGTCTCATGATATGGCGGAGATCGAAGGCGTAAAGAGAAGCCTCAACGCAATAGAAAATGCTGATATTGTTATAGCGGTCATTGACGGCAGCGGGCCTTTGAAGAAAGAAGACTTTGAGATGCTTGGGAAAGTAAGAGATAAAAACACAATAATTGCGATTAATAAGTCAGACCTGATTAGTTCAGAAGAGCAAGAAAGCAGAAGGTCAGAGGTTATCTCAAGACTTTCCTCTTATTCGACCCGGATTATATGGATTTCAGGTAAGACAGGAGAGGGGATTGAGGAGCTGAAAAATACCATCTTTAATTCAAGCCTTAAAAACTGGAAGGAGCAAAGAGAAGGGATTATAGTAACAAATCTGAGACACAAAATTGCGGTTCAGGCTGCTTATGATTCATTGGGAAAGGCATTAAATTCCATGGCGGCTGATCAGCCGATTGAGATAATAGCTATTGACCTTAGGGATGCGCTCGACAGGCTCGGGGAGATTGTGGGAGCTGTGACAACAGACGATATACTGAACAGAATATTCAGTGATTTCTGCATTGGGAAGTAAGCTCCGTAGTTATTTTTAAATACCTTCCTGCGCCAGTAGTTTCTTAGGGCAGGCAACTGTCAAAATGCAGTATAGGCACACACCCCTTCCTCAAACATCTCAGGTTAATATTTTTTCATGTGAGCAAAAATATTTGCCAATAATTTTGCTTTTAGGCAAATTTATTGTATAATAGGCGTATGGTTAAAGACAGATATCTATCCCCCTTTATCATAAAGGACCTCAAAGATAAGATGGTCTTTGTAGGCGGACCGCGACAGGTCGGGAAAACCACGCTTTGCCGAAATATAATCGCAAAACATTTCAAAAGCCCGTCATATTTCAATTGGGACAATCGCGGGGACAGAAAGGCCATTGCTGCATCTGCCTGGCCTGCTGATGCTGAACTCCTTATCTTTGATGAGATACACAAATACAGGCAGTGGAAAGGACTGATAAAGGGCGAGTACGACAAACTGAAAGATAAATACAAGTTTCTTGTCACAGGCAGCGCGCGACTTGATCTCTACCGCAGGGGCGGCGACTCGCTGCAGGGGCGATACCATTACTACCGTCTTCATCCTTTCACCCTCGCGGAATTAGAAGGAATTGCCTTCAGGGGTTCAGTGCATAGCGAATTGCCGATAGGGGACGGGTTTCATCAGAAGGCAATGGAGGCACTGGATACCTTTGGTGGATTCCCGGAGCCGTTTATGAAACAGAATGTGCGGGAACTCAGGCGCTGGCATAATGAGAAAATCGAAAGGATGTTTC
>SCSY01000178.1 GCA_004298625.1 Nitrospirota bacterium
ATGCCTATGATCGTAGCTGCAAAATAAAAAGTCAGGGCGAGTTCGAATAAGATGGTGCCCATCAGAAACAACCGAGCTGGCAGTTGGTGATTTTTATTTTGAGCCTGTCGGCAGCCTTACCGACTGTCTTATATGAAACTCCGAAGTTTTCAGCGATCATCCTTGCAATGGTGCATGGGAGCTTGCCTTCAATGGCCTTTTTTTTCACTTCTTCCTCTATCTTGTCTTTCATCTTAATAATCTATGCACGTAATTTATGCACTCATCAAGCCCGGAGGCCGATGGAACAGCCACCTTGAATTTTTTCGGGCGGACAGGTAATTTTACAGAGGGTTTCTCCTCAAATAAAATTATATCTGCCATATCGAGAACTTTCATAGCGCTCTTTTTCAAGGTGCCGGAATCTCTCCCGAATATAAATATTACAACATCCGGTTTTAAAAACTCAATTGCGCTGTTTCCCTCGACAATTATTCCCTTCAAATGCGAGAGTCTGTCGACTGCCAGGGGCAGGACCTCCTTCAGCCCTTCTGCCGGTGATTGGACCCATAACACATTTTCGGCGCCGGCCTTTAAGAGCCTGGCAGTATCCTTATTTTCCTGTGCCAATATTTCAGGGGTATCTGTTATTGAGCAATAGATGGGTGTATTTGTAAATTTGATCGCTCCCCAGCTCTTAGTGTCAGAGTGACATAGTATCATAGTATCATTCGCCTTAGGCGAACCCGCCGAGGCGGGGAGCAACTTTGACCCTTTGACCCTTTTTGTCAGTTTCTTAAGCAGCGCTTCCGCCACGGTTGTCTTTCCCGCTCCGCTGTGGCTTCCGCCGATGCCGATGATGACTGGACAATTTTCAGATCTTATGCCTTTGCTTCTTCCGATTGAGCTGCCTCTTCCTTATCTCCGCATCCTTCTTATCCTGCTTTGCGGGTTTTGGCTTTCGTTTTCCCTTTTGCGCTTGCAGCTCGGTTGCGAGTCGCAACGACTTTGGGTTTTTTCTTTCCCTCGTTTAATCCCGCTATCTCAAGGCATTCATCGAGCGTAATATCCTGCGGTTTTTTGTCCGTAGGGATGCGGAAGAATTTTCTCCCGAACTGAATACACGGGCCGTATCTGCCGTTCACCACGCGCACCCGGCCATCCTCATCCCATGATTTAATGATCTTATCCTTATCCTTCTTTTCCTTCGCCGTTGCCAGTTCAATGGCGCGCTCCAGAGTTACGCTGAACGGGTCTTCACCTTTGCCGAGGGATGCAAAGATGTTTTTGTATTTCACATATGGGCCGAATCTGCCTTTGGCCACGCTGATGTCTTCATCCTGAAACTTGCCCAATACCTTGGGTAGCCGGGGGGCGTCAAGAATTTCCTTCACCCTTTCCAGCGAGATCGTGTGCGGATCTTCGTCTTTCGGGAGAGACACGTATGCACCCTGATATTTTATGTATGGCCCGAAACGGCCGATGCTTACTATCACCTCATCGCCTTTGTGCGTGCCGAGACTGCGGGGGAGGTTAAACAGCTCCATAGCCTGTTCAAAGGTGATGGTGTCCATGCGCTGATCCTTGCGGAGTGAGGCATAGCGCGGCTTTTCCTTGTCATCCTGATGCCCGATTTGAACTATAGGCCCAAACTTTCCGAGCCGCACAATAACCTGCTTTCCCGTCGCAGGGTCTTTGCCGAGCACGCGCTCGCCGCTCTGGCGCGCGGATGTTTCCGTTGTTTTTTCCACGGTTTTATGAAAAGGCTTGTAAAACTCCGCAAGCATCTTGGTCCATATTAATTTTCCTTCGGCAATTTCGTCAAACTCCTCCTCTACCTTTGCCGTGAAATTAAAATCCATAATGTCCTTGAAATTATCCATCAGGAAATCATTCACCACCATGCCGATGTCGGTGGGGAAGAGCTTTGATTTCTCGGCGCCCGTGTTTTCGGATTTTTTTTCCTCGGTGATATTCCCATTTTTTAAAGTGAGGCAGTTGAAATTCCTCTTCACGCCGTCGCGGTCTTCCTTCACCACATAATTTCTCTTTTGAATAGTGAAGATGGTCGGCGCATACGTGGAAGGCCTTCCGATGCCGAGTTCCTCCAGTTTGCGCACCAGCGTAGCTTCGGTATAGCGTGGCGGATGATAGGTAAACCGTTCCACGGCAGTAATTTCTCTGCCTGAGAGCTTCTCGCCGATTTTCAAAGAAGGCAGCATGCCTTCTGCATTTCCCTCGTCTTCGTCGTCTTTCCCTTCGAGATATACCTTGAGAAAACCCTCGAACTTCATTACCTCTCCCTGAGCAACGAAGCTTTCTTCGGTTGTCGACACGCGAATGGTTGCCGTGGTCTTTTCGATCAGTGCATCGCTCATCTGCGAGGCAATCGTTCTTTTCCATATCAGGTCATAGATGCGCTGCTCCTGCGCATCGCCTTCAATCTTGTAAACGCTTAGATATGACGGGCGAATGGCCTCGTGAGCCTCCTGCGCGCCTTTGCTCTTTGTTTTGTAATGACGGATATTCAGGAAGTCTTTTCCGTATAATTTTTCGATTTCGTTCTTCGCCTGCCCAAGCGCGGTCTCGGAGAGATTTACCGAATCCGTACGCATATATGTTATTTTCCCGCTCTCGTAAAGCCCCTGCGCGATCCGCATGGTCTGCGCAACCGAGTATCCGAATTTTCTTCCCGCCTCCTGCTGGAGTGTTGAAGTGGTAAAAGGGGCGGACGGGGATTTTTTTGCGGGTTTTGTCTCTATGCCGGCGATGGAGAACTCAGCGCCCGTGCATTTTTCGAGAAATGATTTAGCCTCTTCTTTGGTTTGGAACCTTTTCGGCAGTTCCGCTTTCACAACCTCGTTTTTCTTATTCAGAAAAACAGCCGACACCTTGTAAGACGAAACGGATTTGAAATTTTGTATCTCTCTTTCCCGCTCCACAATCAATCTCACGGCAACGCTCTGTACCCTTCCTGCAGACAGGGCTGGCTTCACTTTCTTCCAGAGGATCGGCGAGATCTCATAGCCGACCAATCTGTCCAAAACCCTGCGCGCCTGTTGAGCGTCAACTAAATTTTTATCGATTGTCCGCGGATTTTTAATCGCCGCCTGGATTGCGTCTTTTGTGATTTCAGAGTAGGTAATGCGTTTCGTATTTTTTTCGTTCAACCCCAGCGCTTCCGACAAATGCCACGCGATGGCCTCGCCTTCGCGGTCTTCATCTGTTGCGAGCCACACCATATCCGCGCCTTTGACGATTTTTTTCAATTCGGCCACCACTTTTCTTTTTTTGGCGGGGACCTCGTACTTGGGCTTAAAATGGTTGTTCACATCCACTCCAAGTTCTCCCTCCACCAGATCGCGGATGTGACCGATGGAAGACTTCACCGTGAAATCCTTTCCAAGAAATTTATTTATTGTCTTTGCCTTCGCTGGTGACTCAACAATAACTACAGAATTCATTTATGCGCTCCCTCCTGATGATCCCCTGCTTTATGCCAGAAAAAATTTCTTGCCTTCCGCCTGTTTTGCAACACCATTTAATTCAAGGCCGAGGAGAATGCCAAGCACCTTTGATGCAGGCATGCCGCTCTCCCTTGATAGCATGTCAACATGCCGGGGTTCCGCCGTCATTATATCACAAAGTCTCTGCTCGTCATCTGTCAGATCCAATTTAGCCTTTTCCCTTGTTTTTATAAAGCCTTTCAGGACAGGCGCGAGCTCTTCTATTATGTCCTCAACATTGCGTACAAGTTTTACGCCGTTTTTGATTAATTCGTTAGTCCCCTCCGAGTTTGCAGAATTAATATTGCCGGGCACTGCAAAGACCTCTTTCCCCTGGTCTGCCGCACAGCTCGCCGTAATCAATGAGCCGCTGTCGGCGGTTGCCTCCACAACAAGCACTCCCAGGGCCAACCCGCTTATCAGCCTGTTTCTTCGAGGAAAGTTTTCCCTCTCAGGTTGTGTGCCCAGAGGAAATTCGGTCATTACGCATCCTGAATTTGCTATTTTCTCCATCAGGAGTTTATTTTCTGGAGGGTAAGGCACATCGATTCCCGAGCCCATAACGGCAATAGTCCTGCCGCCGGAATTAACGGCAGCGGCATGCGCCAACGTATCTATCCCCCTTGCCATGCCGCTCACAATAGTGAACCCCAGCGAGGAGAGTTCGGTTGATAATTTTTCAACGGCAAATCTTCCGTAAGAACTGTATTTCCTTGAGCCCACCACTGCAATGGCAAACCGGTCTTCTTTTTGCAAACTGCCTTTTGTGTAAAGAACGATTGGCGAGTCGTCGATATTTTTAAGACTTTCCGGGTACCCAGTGCTGTCGGGAGTAACCACATTTATCTTTTTGCTTTCAAGTTTTTTAAGCTGTGTATCTATCTTTTCCCATCCCTTGAATTCTTTTATGTTTTTTGCCTTTTTTGATTTAATGAAACCTATGCCGCACAGTTCTTTATAAGGAGCGCTGAATATGGCCTCAGGCTTTTTATAAACAGCCAGCAGTTTCCTTGCAGTCACAGGCCCGATATCGGGCACCTCTGTTAAGGCCATCCAGTATTTGGAATCAGGCACGGGTCAATTATAAATAAGCAGGCCGGGGAGAACGAAAATGCTATAGCTGCTTATTGCCTCCTTTATTTGTTCTTCTCAGTTTTAATCTTAATGCGTTCAGCTTTATAAATCCCTCTGCATCCTTCTGGTTATAGACCTTCTCTGCTTCGAATGTCGCAAGTTCAGGGTTGTATAACGATACAGGAGACTTCCTTCCTATAACCTGACAATTCCCTTTGTAAAGTTTGAGTCTGACGGTGCCTGTTACATCTTTCTGAATATCATCCATCATATTCTGCAGTGTCTTCCGTTCAGGTGAAAACCAGTAGCCGTAATATATCAGTTCAGCATACCTCGGCACTAATGAATCCCTGAGATGCAGGACTTCCCTGTCAAGGGTTATGGATTCGACTGCCCTGTGCGCGGCATGAAGGACAGTTCCGCCTGGTGTTTCATATACGCCCCTTGATTTTATGCCTACATATCTGTTTTCCACAAGGTCAATCCTTCCAATCCCGTTTTTGCCGGCGATGTAATTCAGCCTTTCGAGTAATTTTGCAGGAGTCAGCCTCTTTCCATTTATTGCCACAGGGTTGCCTTTTTCATAAGTTATCTCTATATAAGAAGGCTTATTGGGCGTTTTTTCAAGGGGCGTTATCATGGTAAACATATCCGATGGAGGTTCTTTCCAGGGGTCTTCGAGTATGCCGCCTTCATAACTTATATGAAAAAGATTCCGGTCTGTGCTGTAAGGTTTTTTCTTTGTAACAGGCACGGGGATCCCGTGTTTCGATGCATATTTTATTAATGATTGTCTCGAATTAAAAGGCCATTCGCGCCACGGAGCTATTACCTTTATATCCGGTTTCAATGCATAGTATGTAAGTTCGAACCTTACCTGGTCATTGCCTTTTCCTGTTGCGCCATGCGATACGGCATCTGCTTTTTCTTTTAAGGCAATCTCTATCTGCTTTTTTGCTATCAAGGGCCTTGCTATGGATGTGCCGAGAAGATATGCGCCTTCGTAAACGGCATTTGCCCTTAACATCGGGAAGATATAATCCTTAACAAATTCTTCTCTCAAATCCTCGACATATGCCCTTGACGCGCCTGTCTTTAATGCCTTTTTCTTTGCTGCCCGAAGGTCTTCTCCCTGACCGAGGTCTGCGCAAAAGGCTATAACCTCCGCATTGTAAGTCTCTTTAAGCCATTTTATCGCAATAGAGGTATCAAGTCCCCCAGAGTAGGCAAGAACAATCTTGTTCATTAATTAACCTCCATAATTTTGAAGTCCGGTGTCTGTTAGCATTAAACAACAGCAGGCTCATTGTCAAGTCATTCTATCTTCAGAAGTTTTTTCAGCCTTTTGTCTGCCCTGACAATTTCGTCAACGTCGTCTCCCGTGAGCTCCCATGCGTATTTGCCGTCTGCCGAACGCTTGAGTTTGATCTTGACGGGTTTTTTAGGTTTCACCTGTTGTATCTCAGGCTGCTTCTTGAACTGGAGACTGCTTTTCTCTGCAGAAAACACAGGACTGAAAATAAAGATGACAGCCAGGATGCACAATATAAAAAATTTTTTCTGCATAAGGGACATTATAGAAGTTAAGCGATAAGAGGTCAATAGGAACTGGTGGACGGTAAGGGGATCGAACCCTCGGCCTCCACGTTGCGAACGTGGCGCTCTCCCAGCTGAGCTAACCGCCCTCTGATAGTTTTTTCTTTAATAATTCTTATGGCATTTTTTGCAAAGCTCGGTAAAGCTTGGCGCCCTGAGAAGGCTCTCATATCCTTTTGCCCCATGAGGGTCATGGCATGTGATGCAGGTTATTTTCCCGTCTGTATCTAACGGAAGTCCCTCTGTAGGCATCGAAGGTTTAATGCCGACTTTATGCTCGCCTGCGCCGATCCTTGCCTGATGGCAGGAACTGCAGAGTTCTGAAAGGGGTTTGCTTAAAAGTATGCCTCCGCCCATTTTATGCGGCAGATGGCACATATTGCAGTCTTTATGCGCTGTGACTTCGGAGGGTTTCACCTCTGTGGTCTTCTTGAAACCCGGGAGTGTGCAGGATGCAGAAAATATCATGACTGTAAAAATTAGCGCTAAAATTTTCATTTGACTTTCTCCTTTTATCCTTACGCCCTGTTGCACGAACGAAGGGATATTGCCTTCCATGTCTCCTCGTCTATCTCGTCAAGATAGTCTTTCAGAGCATATACCTTGCCGCATTCCATGCAGCGGAGAGTCACCGCCCTTCAGCCGATATGAAGCTTTAAACTGCCGTTACATTCTTTGCACTTCATCTTTAAAATTATATAATAAATGGATAAGATTTTGTATATAATGAGGTTAGGGTATCTTCCGGCTGTCAGGCATACCCTGAAAAGGAATACTTATGGATCCGGATTCTTTATTAAATAATCTGCGCTCTCATCAGTCCCAAAAGCAGCCTCCTCAGAAGGATGATACAGTGCCTCTTGATATCAACGTCATCAAAGAAAGACTCCTGAATGCCACGAAAGAGATTGCGCGGCTTGAAAAGATAATCGAAGAGAAGAATACGCAGTTGGCCGTAGCTGCCGAGGGAAAAGACCGGCTGCTGCACTCGCTGGATAGGGCCTTCGAGAAAGAAAAGCAACTGCATGACAAGATTGCCGGCTTTGACATAGTGAGAAATGTGGAACTGCTGGAAGCCAGGGATGCAGTCAGCCGCTTAACGGAAAAGATTGCCCGCCTGAATACAGAAATCGAGTCTTTGATTGAAGATGTCTTTAAAAAAGATAAGGTCATTGATGAACTAAGACAGTCCCATATTTCGCTGACCTCCGACCTTGCGAAGAAGGCAGAAATAGAAAGTGAATATCTCAACAGGATTGAAGAATTCAAAAAAACAATGTCCGATCTGACCCTGAAAATAGATGAGAAGATAAAAGAAAACAGTTCTCTTAAGGATGAGATATCAGAGTTAGGCGCATTATTGGATGAGAATAAGCAGGCAGCAAATAAGAACATTAATGAGAGGGCAAGTCTCGATGAAGGCATTCAATTGAAGGAACGGGAGATAAAAGAACTTAATGAACGCTATGATTCTGCATTGAAAACGTCTGCATCTGAAATAGAAAGGCTGGAGGCAGAGAATAATGCCCTTAATCTGAAATTTGCAGAGGTTAAATCAGAATTCAAAGAAGAGGCTGCACCTACTGCATCCATAGAAGAGGACCAGGAGAAAGAACCCACAGCAGACAGTCGCCCTGTTGAGTTAAAATTTACGGTGGAAGAAAGTGAAGGCGCGGCCCCTCATGATAAGGCAGTTAGAGAGCAAAAGATGATATATATGGAACATTCCGGATCCGGCATTATGAGATTGGCGGCAATCTGGATTGCTATATTTATTATTTCAGGACTGGCTGCCTGGTTTATATTCAGAAAATAGAGTCAAATTGCCGCTCTTTTTGACATCCCCGATCTTATTATGTTAAATTAATTTCGTCAGGTAGCGGGAGGGCGCGAGGCACGACTTTCCTCCAAGATAAAAATATAATAAAATAATACTACCGACATCTCTTGCAGAACATTATTGGAAATTAAAGGCTGAGTTGCGCTTATTTAAATATTATAGTAAAGAGAGGGTTGCAAATGTTTAATCCATTCAATCTGTTCGATAAGGCAATCAAATGGTACTCGGAGAAAGTTTCACGCAGGGCAAAGATAATTATTGCGCTGTTTTCTCTGTTATTTTTAGTTGGTATAGCCCTTATCGGATATAAAATCAATGATTATTTTGAGAACAATCCTAATGCCTGCCTGATGTGCCATGTCCATGACGAGGCTAACAAGGCCTGGGCCAGAAGCCATCATAAGGATGTCAACTGTCATGAATGTCATCACTCCACAAAGAAGGAACAGGTCATACAGATGTACAGGTTTGCGGTGCTCGGACAGAAAACCGTTTCTCCAAGACACGGCAAGATTATTGTGCCGTGGAAATTATGCATAGAGTGCCATTGGGAAAGAAATGAGAGCTACCCGACAGCTCCCCTCGTGAACCGCTCCAGATACCATGCAAAACACGTGTTCATCGAAAAGATAGAATGTTCAAGCTGCCACGGTTATATAACGCATAAATTCGACACAGAGGAAAGGTTCTGTTTCAAATGCCATCAGGATAAGGAAGTTCACGGGACAGG
>SCSY01000179.1 GCA_004298625.1 Nitrospirota bacterium
GTTACAACAGGCGATATGCTTAAGAGAGTCTTCTCCCCTGATTTCAAACAGGAAGAGTCCGCCTTCTTTATGCCGTCGGGTGCAGGGCCATGCAGGTTTGGGCAATACAATGTATTCCACAGGATGGCGCTCGATGAACTTGGCTATTCCGATGTCCCGATATTCGCTCCAAATCAGGATGCAGAATTTTATAAAGATCTTGGGATAGTCGGCAAAGATTTTACTCTCTGGTCCTGGAAAGGAATTATCGCAGTTGAACTTTTAACCAAGTGCCTGCATGAGACAAGGCCTTATGAAAAAGAAAGGGGTTCTGCGGATTTCTTTTATCAGGAATACCTTAAAAAAATGTATTCCTCACTAAAAGGCAGTGACGGTAAAGTTGAGACGCTTCTTGAGGCTGTGCGCACGGATTTTGAAAACCTTCCGAGATATAAACAAAGCAAACCCTTGATAGGAATAATCGGCGAGATATTCGTAAGAAGCAACAAGTTCTCGAATGAAAATCTGATAAGAAAGGTCGAGGCGCTCGGCGGCGAGGCATGGCTGGCTCCTGTTGAGGAATGGATTTATTATGTGAACTACAGTGCCGCTCAAAAAGCCTTGCTAAAAAAAGACTGGTCTGCTATCATGAATACTCTTTTGACAACGTTCTTTCAAAAGAGGATTGAGCACAGGTATGCAGGATACTTCAAGGGGTTTCTTAAAACCCTGAAAGAGCCCGCGACAAAAGAGATAGTGAAAAAGGCGTCGCCCTATCTGCACAGGTCTTTTGAGGGAGAAACAATACTGAGCATCGGAAAGACAATTGACCTTATGGAAAAAGGGGCGTCCGGCATCGTAAATGCAATGCCTTTCGGATGCATGCCGGGCACGATAGTAACCGCCCTGATGCAAGGGCTGAAAAGAGATTATGGCGTGCCGTCAATAAACATACCTTATGACGGGACCGAATCTCCAACAACAGATATACAGCTTGAGGCATTCATGCATCAGGCTAAGGAATACAGTAATAAAGTAATAAGTGAATAGTGTAAGTGTAAGTGAACAGTTTTTGACTGACACTCACACTGCTCACTAACACTAAGAAAGAGGAGGTGATTCGGTGGGTAGTGTCGTAAAGTGGCGCAAGAAAAAAATGAGCAAGCATAAACATAAAAAGCTTCTCAAAAAGACAAAACATCAAAGAAGAGCCAGCAAATAGTCTGCGACTCTTAAAGAGGATAAAATGAAGGAATCGGCCTTAAAAGAAAAACTCGATATTATCGAAGGAGAGATTAACACCCTCACAGATAAAATCGAAGACATGGACGATCTGGAAAAAACTATCAAAGACATTCAGATGGAGATAAAAGGGCTGAAAGTGTTCCTGAGCAGGGTTAATCCGGAGTTTAAAAAGCAGTTCCCTGAGATAATAAAAAAATTGGAAGGCTAATCGAACCTGCTCACCCTCACCCCTATAAAGGGCATGGAGTTTATATAGTCATAAAGCCTTACTTTTTTAACCTCTCCTCCTTTATTTTTTACTCCGCCGGCATGAATAAGATAAGCTTCCCGGTCTTCTGCGTTCTGTCTTCTGTATTCTATTTTTACTATTCCGATATGCCCGACAATCTCGCCGACTTTCCTTTTTTCGACCGCTTTTATAAAAAAAACAAAATCACCATTCCTCAGATTTAAACTGCTGGAACTTTTTGAACTTCTTAAACTCTTTAACAAATCTTCTTTTGAAACCATCTTAACTTTTTCCCTTCCCCTCGACCCTGCTATTTCCGTAATCTCAGCGATTTCTCCCGTAACCTCCCTTCCCCATTTTCCGCTTTCAAGCATGTCCTCCCCGTACTGAAACCTGTCATCGTAATTAAGCACATTTCCCTTAGTGTCAAGACTTCCTTTGTTTATGAACCTTTTATCAAGCGCAATATTTATTGCTTGTTCAGGAGAAATGCTCGCCGCAAGTTCAAGCGCTCTGAAACTGAGATACATGCAGTCTACCCTGTCGTCGGCAACGATAGCCTTCTTCGTTACATACTCGCCCATGGAATCGGGGTCATACGGCGTCCCCACAAACTTCTCCGCCCACAAAGCAATCCTCTCGCCAACGGGCTTGTCTGCAATCTCTTTCTGAAAAGAGGCAATTTCTGTTTCTGACATGAAGGAATGAGCAGGGATATGAGAGAGCAATATAAAAACAAATAGCACACTAAAAATGATTGTTTTGAGCGGCATAAGTCCACCTAAGGCGGATTCGGTAATCCCGAATGCCTTCGGGATCGAAAAATATCGTAGCAAGCGAAAAGCAGTCATTTTTAAAACCTTCCTCTACCCCAGCCCCATCGCTTCGCGGACAAAATGCATCGTCTCCTCCGCAACCTGCCTTGCCTTATCAGTCCCCTTCTCCGCTATTTCCATAACAAGCTTTGGATTTGCAATAAGCTCGGAACGCTTCTTCCATATCGGTTCAAGAACATTAAAAATATTCTTTGTCAGTATCTTTTTGCACTCAATGCACCCTATTCCCGCTGTCCTGCATCCCTCAGCAACCACATCCTGTTCTTCTTTTGTTGAAAAAATCTTGTGGAGTTGGAAAACAGGCGACCTCTCAGGCTCTCCCTTATCAGTCCGCCTTTTCCTTGCGGGGTCCGTCATCATTGTCTTAAGCTTCTGTTCGACAACTTCCGGAGAATCCGAAAGATAAATCGCATTATCATAACTCTTCGACATCTTTCTTCCGTCAATTCCCGGCACTTTCGGGAATTCCGTAAGCAACGCCTCAGGCTCCGGGAATACTTCCTTATATAAAAAATTGAATCTCCTTGAAATCTCCCTCGATATCTCAAGATGCGGCACCTGATCAACACCGACAGGGACATACTTTGCCCTATAGATTATTATGTCTGCTGTCTGTAATAATGGATAGCCTAAGAAACCATAAGTAGAAAGATCCCTGTCCTTAAGTTCCTGCTGTTTTTCCTTGTATGTTGGAACCCTCTCGAGCCAGCCGAGCGGCGTTATCATTGACAGCAGAAGATGCAGTTCAGCGTGCTGGAGAATCTTCGACTGCAGAAATATCGTGCACTTTTCGGGGTCAAGCCCTGAAGCAAGATAATTTATCAGAAGGTCCTGTGTTGATTCCTTAAGCCCTGATGGATTTGCGTATCCGGTCGTAAGCGCATGCCAGTCCGCTATAAAATAGAAACAGTCATACTTATCCTGAAGCCTCACCCAGTTCTGAAGGGCTCCGACGAGATTCCCGAGATGAAGCTTTCCGCTTGCCTGCATGCCGCTGAGGACTCTTTCTCTATGAGTCATAGACCACCTTAACCTCCACACTTAATAAATAGTGAAACATAAATTATATTATGAATCTATCTGTAAGGGGCTGTCAAGAAATACGGCATGAATTTAAAACAGCGACAGAAGTTGCAGGAAAAGATTCACCATCGGGATCACAAAATAATCCGCTATATGGGTGTATATAAGTATGATAACGATTATAAAACCAAATGGCTCAATTTTGCTTAATAAAATTGCCTGCTTTTGCGGAAGGAATCCAACAGCTACCCTCCCGCCATCAAGAGGCGGAATCGGAATCAGATTAAATGACGCCAGCACAACGTTTATGATTATACTTGACTTAAGCATCATGGCAATTGGCTCTAAAACTGTTGCTGTCATGCCTTCGGGAGCAAAAGACAGGAGCGGGAATACCGCAAACTTTAGCATCAACATGCTCACTGTCGCAAGCAGTATATTGGTAACAGGGCCGCCGGCCGCAGATATCGCCATATCCCTTCTCGGGTTTTTAAAATTCATGGGATTTATCGGGACAGGCTTTGCATAACCAAATACAAACTGGCCATTTGTAAAAATAAGCAGCAAGAAAGGCATTATGATTGTGCCGAACAGGTCTATGTGCGCAATCGGGTTTATTGTAAGCCGCCCCATCATCTTGGCAGTAGGGTCGCCCAGTTTATTTGCGATAAACCCATGGGAAAGCTCATGGAATGTTATAGCTATCAGCACTGGAAGCGCTGATATAGCAAGTTGTCTTAAAATAGTTTCTATATCCAATTTTATTTACCTGAAGAATTTAAAGACTATAATGTTTTTTCTGCCGAAAAGTCAAATCTCTTTGCTCTGTTAGGGCTAATCCCTACGCGGGGTTTACCTTCATCAAGGAAAATTCGTATAATATATAGCTCTGGATTTAAATTGTTCATTTGTCCGTAATTTAAATCACTGCTCACTTATAAAAAACATAGAAAAAAACAGGTTTTAAGGAGAAAGTTATATGAATACCGATGTCAAGAATGAAAGGCTAAATAACTGGATCAAAGAAATGGCGGATATGTGCCGGCCTGACGATATTTATTTATGTAACGGTACTAAGGAAGAATATAACCTCATGATGGCAAAGCTGCTGGCAAGCGGAAGCGCCATTCCCCTTAAAAAACGGTCTAACAGTTATCTTTTCCGCTCTGATCCGAGCGATGTGGCGCGTGTCGAAGACCGTACATACATAAGCACATCCTTGAAAGATGAAGCAGGCCCAACAAACAACTGGATTGATCCCGTTGAACTTAAAAATACTATGAAGAATTTTTACAAGGGATGCATGAAAGGCCGCACAATGTATGTAATCCCCTTTTCAATGGGGCCGGTAGGTTCTCCAATCTCAAAGATCGGGGTAGAGATCACGGACAGCCCTTATGTGGTGGTAAATATGCATACCATGACTCGCGTGAGTTCAAGAGTGATGGAACTCCTTAATGCCGGCGAAGATTTTATTCCCTGCCTTCATTCTATCGGCGCGCCTCTGGAAAAAGGACAGAAAGACGTTCAATGGCCCTGCGCACCTATTGAAAAAAAATATATAAGCCATTTCCCTGAAGAAAATCTTATCTGGTCATACGGCTCTGGCTACGGTGGCAATGCCCTGCTCGGGAAAAAATGCCTTGCCTTGAGAATCGCTTCCGCAATGGCAAGAAGAGAAGGCTGGTTGGCTGAGCATATGCTTGTCCTGCGGCTGACCAATCCTGAGGGAAAACAATATCACATTGCCGCTGCATTCCCTTCTGCGTGCGGCAAAACAAATCTCGCTATGATGCAGCCCTCGATTAAAGGCTGGAAGTGCGAATGCATAGGCGATGACATAGCATGGATGAAGATCGGCGCTGACGGACGCCTCCACGCCATAAATCCTGAAAGCGGTTTTTTTGGAGTCGCTCCGGGAACGTCTTATGACACCAATCCCATGGCAATGGATACCATCAGAGAAAATATTATCTTCACAAACTGCGCCCTTACGGATGACGGCGATGTATGGTGGGAAGGCATGACCGACGATGTTCCTTCTCATCTTATTGACTGGAAAGGACATGACTGGACTCCGAAAAGCAAAGGCGATGCGGCTCATCCGAATGCCCGTTTCACGGCTCCCGCCTCGCAGTGTCCTGTCATCTGCAAGGACTGGGAAGACCCGAAGGGCGTTCCGATAGATATCTTCATATTCGGCGGCAGGAGGAGCAGTGTTGTCCCCCTCGTCTATGAAGCCTTCTCATGGGAGCACGGCGTATTCCTCGGCGCAACTGCGGCGTCCGAAACCACTTTTGCCAATATCGGGGACGTAGGCTATTTAAGACGCGACCCTTTTGCGATGAAGCCCTTCTGCGGCTATAATATGGGCGATTATTTCCGTCACTGGCTGAATATGGGAGAAAAGCTCGGGAACAATGCTCCAAGGATATTCTATGTAAACTGGTTCAGGAAAAATGAGGACGGAAAGTTCCTCTGGCCAGGGTTCAGCGACAACAGCCGTGTTCTCAAATGGATGTGCGAGCGAGTTGACAATAAGGTCAACGCAGAAAAATCACCCATAGGTTTATTGCCCAGGGAAACAGATATTGACCTGACCGGCCTGAACATATCATCCGAAAATATGAAAGAACTGATGGAAGTTAACCTTAAGGAATGGAAGGCAGAGATACCTGATATCGAGAACCATTTTGCAACATTCGGCAATCGTCTTCCCGGTGAATTAAAGAAACAGCTTACGGACCTCGCAAAGCGCATTGGATAAGACAATCTCAAAAAAATCCCTCGTCAATGTGCTGGGAGTCGTATATGCCCACACCAAAACAAGCGATGGAGGCGATCTTTATCTCACGCGCTTTGCGGAACCTTATGAGAATCATTTTGAAATAGAAAACTGGCACGAAAAAAATTGGTTCGACGAACACAAGATAAGGCTTAAAGGCACAAGCTCGGTCTACAGGGTTCCGACAAAACAGGTCAGCGGAAAGAGCCTCGACCTCGTAGTCAAAAACTGCCGCGTTGGAGAAGACGTTCCCCTGGATACTCATACACTGGAAGAATTCTGCGACGCAGAGTTCAACAGTCCGTGGGAAGAGTTTTCGCTTGTCACGGAGATGCGGGAGAATCAGTATGGCCCCAGAGAAATGAGGGTCAATACACAGAGGCCCATGGCAATCTACGTGCCGCCTGAAAAGATGCAGTTGTGGCAAAGCGGGAGGTCGCGGGAAAAAATAAACCGCATAAGGGCAAAACATCCCGGCATTGACCTGGACATTCTTAAACAGTATAAACTCATCTATGAATGGATAAAAGGCAGCAATCTCATCGAGGTTTTTGAACATATCGAACTGGACAATACTGAACTTATCAGCCATCTCAAAAAGATTAACTACAAGGTCCTGGGAGACCTTAATAAAAAAGGCTATCTCGTTGCCGATATGAAACCCGATCATATTATCATCAGCGATGATGACACCGGACGCATCGAAGAAATAGGGCTCACACGGGACATCAATGCGCCTGAAAAACAGGTGGAGTTCCTGTATCAACTGCTCAATGAAGGCAGGTATTCGGTCATTGACTATGAGCTTCTGTCCCGCACCCCCGATCATGAAGAAGAGGTGAAATCGTCCAGGAGGCATTCATACCTCGATGACCAAAAAAACCGCTTTGTGCCGACCCCGTTGCCCGCGCATCTTTCTTATCGGGAGATATTCGGCGTGCCGTATATATTAGGGCGCGCGGAGAGCACCGGAGGAAATTTGTGGGTCGTTGGGAAAAATGCGCACCTCTTCGATTATTTTCTTCCGGAGAGGTGGAGGAAGACGCCCTCGATAAAACTGTCCTATACAAAGGAAGTATTTTATACGATAACAAAAGATAACATCCACCTTGTCTGGAAAACCTCGCGCGTAGGCGAGATGCACGGCGTCGAAGAAGACGAGAGCCGCTACGAAAAAATCCGGCAGTTCGGTATAAACAGTCCGTTTGAAGAATTTGCAATCGCCCTTGAACTCAACAGGCTCGAAATCCCTTCAGTATATGTAAGGGCAATTTACATGACAGGAAGCAAAAAGATAGAGGCATCTACCGATATAAGAAGGTATGAGTCTCACAAAAACATCCTCGACCCCGAAGGAAACTCCATCCTCCAGGAAAACCACAACTACATAACAATCAGGGGCTATTATAACGGCCCTGACAAATGGGTCGCAGAGCACAGCGACGCCTTATATACTCCCGTTGACCTTTCCAGGGCTCCATACCGCGGGCTTATAAATGAATCCGAATGTCGGGGTCTTCTGGAGCGGGTTAAGGAGCGGCTTAAAAACGCGGGCTATGACGGCTCACTGTTAAAGGCAAACGACCTGCTGCTCGCTATAGATGATAAAGACAACATCATAAAAAATTCCTCCGGTGAACCGGAAGTGATTATATGCAACTTCGAGCTTATCTGGAAACTTGATAGGTAATGCCCCTTGACACTACCCGCAAATTGCCCTAAAATCCACAAGAAATAACATCTGGAGGTTTTAAAATGAAAAAATTTGTAGCTGTTGTTATTATGTTGCTGATTGCCGCGCCTGCTTTTGCACAGAGAAAATCCTGCGAGGAGCTTAAGTCCGAAATTGACGCCAAGATTCAGGCAAAGGGCGTAAAGAAATTCAGTCTCGAAATCGTCCCGAATGAAAAAGTCCCTGAAATCAAGGATGGAAAAGTAGTCGGGAGCTGTGACGGCGGGACGAAGAAGATAATTTATAAGCGGGATAAGTGATTATAACCCGATGCAATAAAGAGGGCTTAAATACTTCCCCTCTTCACTGCATCGGCCACAAGAGCAACCTTCTTCATCTCCTTAACGTCATGAACCCTGATGATATTTGCGCC
>SCSY01000386.1 GCA_004298625.1 Nitrospirota bacterium
AAAAGCGTGACAAGCTGGACGCGGTTCCTTTTGACGATTTGCTGAAAATGCCGTCGAATGTCTCCAAAAGCGGGAAAATAAAGCGCGAGGGGGCGGATGTCGCCGAATTCCAGATAATCACTTCGACGGAAAAAGTCAGGGAGCGTATCCGCCATACAACGCTGCTGATCTCAGCCTTTTTCATTGCTTTTTTGCTGATTCTTGCGCTTTGCATCCTGTATTTGGGGAAACGCATCATCAAGCGGCCGATTGACGATCTGCGAAACAGCGCCGATCAGCTCGCCAGCGGTCACCTGGACCAAGCGATCAACACCCATCGCAATGACGAGCTGGGCAGCTTGGCTACGAGTTTTGACCTCATGCGCAACGCCATTCGCAAAAAGCTCGCCGATTTGGCAATTCTGAACAACACCGGTGAAATCATGGCCGGGATACATGACCAAACCGAAGCGCTGAAAACGGCAATCAAGGTCATGAGCGAACATACGCACGTCGAACGCGGATCCATTTATCTGCTCGATGAAGCCAAGCAGGTGCTAACGCTACATGCCTACTACCCCGACTACCCCGACCACCCCGCGAAAGAGCGCGACACGCAATTCCCTAAGCATTTTGCGTTATCCGAGGGCATTGCCGGACGCGTCGCTTCTACCGCCAAGACGCTGTTTCTGCCTGACGTAAGCAAGTCAACGGACTTTGTCTCCGATAATTCCCGCGAGCCCATGGCGCTCCTGTGCGTTCCCATGATGGACGACAAAACCGTGTTCGGGGTCATGAACTTTATCGGTGCCGTGGGCAAAGTCGAATTTGACCCCGAGGATGAAGGCTTTGCGCTGACCATCGCGCGCATGGCCGTCATCACCATCAAGAATATCCAAATGTTGGAAGTCATTGCGGAGCAGAACCGCACGCTCGAAGAACGCATCCTGCAACGCACTGCCGAATTGCGGCAAAAGTCCAACGACGTCAACAACATGCTGCAGAATATGCGGCAGGGTATCTTCACTATCGTCAAGGGCGCCACCATCCATCCCGAGTACTCAGCCTTTCTCTGCGAAATTTTCGAAACTGAGGATGTGGCAAACCGCAAAGTATTTCCTTTCCTCTTTGAACGCAGCAGCATCGGCGGCGATGCGCTCAACCAGATCGAGG
>SCSY01000341.1 GCA_004298625.1 Nitrospirota bacterium
GCGCGCCAATCATAATTATTATCATAATCCTTGCACTATCAACGCCTGCATTTTCTCAGGACCGCAGCGGTGAAATCCTCCAGCAGTTGGAAAAGAAAGAAATAGTTCCAAAACCCTCTCCTGAAACACCTGTAATCGAGAAAAAGGAAGAAAAGCCCCCCAAGGCCGTTGACGGAAAGAAAATCCTCATAAGACAAATCAAACTGCAAGGCGCAGCCCTTATTGAAGAACAAACCCTTAAAACAATCCTTTCAAAATACGAAAACAAAGAACTCACCCTGTCGGAGATGAACCAGATAGCCGAAGACATAACGGCAAACTACCGTAAACAAGGCTACATCCTTGCATATGCCTACATACCACCGCAGGAAATCAAAGACGGGATATTAGAGATAAGCGTAATAGAAGGCAAAACAGGAGAAATCACAGTAAGAGGCAATAAATCCTACAGCGCAAAATTCATCCAAAGGCACCTTGAAAGGATCAAACAAGACCCCTCGCTCAAAGAAGAGACCATTGAAAGGGCCTTGCTCATCTTAAACGAATACCCATCCCTCAATGTAAAAGCATCACTAACGGCAGGCAAAGACTTAGGCGCAACAGACATCGCAGCGCAGGCAAAAGACAGCCTGCCCATATCAGGCAATCTCTCCTATGACAACTTCGGCACAAACATAACAAGCAAACACAGATTAGGCGCAGCATTCAACATCGGCAACCTAATTACAAGCGGAGACTATTTAATGCTAAGAGGCCTAACAGGGCTCGACAGGATTGATCTAAACAAACTCTCATACGGAAGGGCAGAGTATCTTTTCCCAATAGATTACAACGGCACAAAGATGGGCCTCAACTACGCAAACAGCGTATACAAAGCAGGAGAGCAATACACAATCCTCGACATACACGGAAAGGCGCATGTAGCAGGCATATACCTGACCCATCCCATAATCAAAACAAGAAAAAACACATTAGATATAAAACTTGGTTTTGACTACAAAGACGTCTATGACTACCTGCTTGACTCAATAAGAAGTAAAGACAACATAAGAGTATTTAACCTCGGAGCCACCTCAGACTCCATAGACAACCTTTATGGGAGAAACATCATAACCCTCACATACCATCAGGGAGTAAGAAACCTCCTCGGAGGAAACGGGAAAAAAGACCCTGATGCAAGCAGACTAAATGCAGACGGCGCCTTTGCCAAATACACGGCAGATATAATAAGACTCCAGAAACTTCCAGGATACAACCACCTCATGCTCAGAGGTTCAGGACAGCTTTCAGAAGACAACCTGTTTGTGGCAGAACAGTTCATGCTTGGAGGCGCGGGAAGCGTCAGGGGTTTCAGACCCTCATCCCAGAGCGGAGACTCAGGCTATTTCGGTTCGGCAGAACTCCACCTGTCGCCCATATATCCAGAAACAAAGATATTAAATCAGAACATTGGAGACACAATCAAACTTGCTTTATTTGCCGACCACGGAGGGGTTTACAGAAACAACGCCCAGCCCGGAGAAAACAAAAACGACTACCTCACATCCATAGGCGCGGGACTAAGGCTTTATGCAGGTAAATATTTTTCCGTAAGGTATGACTATGCACTGCCTGAGATAAACGGCAACTTTAGCTCTCATAATTCAGAACACTATTTGCAGGCAACAGTGGCATTTTAGGGACGGCATACAGCAGCTAAATGGTTCCCCTCCTGTTTCAGGAGGGGTGTCCGAAGGACGGGGTGGTAAATCCGGCATTGCCAACCACCCCTGCCTCTCCTTAACTAAGGAGGGGAGTTAAAGGAGGGGATAATGTTTAATATCATGGCAGGCAAAAGAAACAGGCTATGGTTCAGGATATTTGCGCTGATGCAGATAGCCTCTTTTTTATTCAGCACAACGGTCTGGGCCTTGCCGCAGGACGGCACAGTAGTAGGCGGCAATTCCACCATTTCACAGCCCAGCAGCACAACCATGCAGATAAACCAGACAACCGACAAAAGCATAATCAACTGGCAGGGTTATTCAATAGGGGCCAATGAAAGCGTCCAATACACCCAGCCCTCGAGCAGTTCCATATCCTTAAACCGCGTAGTGGGACAAGACCCATCGCTGATATACGGCCAACTCTCGGCCAACGGCCAGGTGTGGGTAATAAACCCAAACGGCCTATTGGTAGGGAGTGGAGCCAATATCAATGTGGGCGGGCTGTTATTATCAACATTGAATATCGGCAACGAAGACTTCATGAGCGGGAATTATAAATTTCAAACCAGCGGTCAGCTTTCAGCTATCAGCAATCAGGGAAACATCACCTCTAATGGCGGATATGTAGTTCTTATCTCTCCTTCGATAACCAACGAGGGAAACATAACGGCAAACAACAACCCCCTAACCCCCTTTGTTAAGGGGGAATTAAAGGGGGTTGTTCTTGCATCGGCAGATGAAGTAACTCTTACCTTTGCAGGCAACGACCTGATAGGATTTACCATTGATAAAGCAACAGCACAAGACGCGCTCGGCATAACCAACACTGGAAAAATCACAGCAGACGGAGGGCAGGTAATACTCTCTGCAAAGGCCGCAGGAGACCTTTTAAAGACAGTAATAAACAACGAGGGAATTATACAGGCGCAGACCCTGGAAGACAGAAGCGGAAAGATATATCTCCTCGGCGGCATGGAAAATAACGCGATCAATGTCGGCGGAACTCTTGACGCATCCGCGCCCAACGGCGGGGACGGAGGCTTCATAGAAACATCAGCCGCAAGCGTAAAAGTAACCGATGATGCAAAGGTTACAACCTATGCGCCAAACGGCAAGACCGGCGAGTGGCTTATTGACCCTACAGACTACAACATAGCAAGCGGCGGGGATATTACCGGCGCAGCCCTCGGAATCAATCTTGGAACATCAAATGTAACCATCCTGAGCTCATCCGGCGCAACAGGAACAGGCGGAGACGTCAATGTCAATGACGCTGTTTCATGGAGCGCAAATACGCTTACCCTCACTGCCGCGCACGACATCAACATCAATGCGGTGATGACCGCTTCCGGCACGTCCGCATTGGCGCTCAACACCGCCACCGCCAATGGCGCGGATGGCGCGGTGGCAGGCGGCAATGCGGA
>SCSY01000180.1 GCA_004298625.1 Nitrospirota bacterium
TTATACTTCTCAGGAAGAAATTGAATATCGGCTATGTAATGCTCATAGCCTCCAGCCTGCTTGTTTTTTTGTATCTGATGCCGCCTCAGGCCATATTTTATACTGTAAAAAATGCGTTTATTGACAGGGTAACGATAAAGCTTGCGCTTGCCCTGACCCTGATAAAAAGCTTCGAGCTGATACTGAGAGAAAAGGACGTCCTCTCAGACATGATGAAGGCGTCAAAGGCATTGCTGCTGAAGAAAAAAGCAGTGATAGTCTCGATGCCTGTCCTGATAGGGCTTCTGCCGTCTGTCGGTGGCGCATATTTTTCAGCGCCGATGGTTGATGAAGCGACAAAGGGCATGAAGATGTCACAGGAAGAAAAAGCGTTCATAAATTACTGGTTCAGACATCCGTGGGAATATATCCTTCCTCTGTATCCCGGAATACTGCTTGCCGCAGCTATATCAGGCATGGAATTGAGAAACCTTATCATCGCAAATGCCGCTTATGCGGTTTTTATTGTGATAACCGGACTTATCTTCGGCATGAGAGATGCATCAGGCACATTCCCCAAATCCGAAGGAATATCAAAAAAAGGGCTTCTGAGTTTTATCCCGATAGCGGTAGTGCTTTTGCTTGTTGTTATTTTTCATCTGGAACTCCATCATGCCCTGCTGCTGGCAATCATTGCGCTTTTTATATTTTACAGATTTAAGGCAAAAGACATCGTCAGGGTATTGAAACACGGCTTATCGCCGGATGTGCTTGTGCTCATAATCGGCATTATGCTGTTCAAGGAAACAATGGAGACTTCCGGAGCTGTAAAAAATCTGAGCGGTTTTCTGACATCAAAAGGGATACCGTTTACACCTATACTCTTCCTCCTGCCGTTTGCAACCGGCCTCCTGACAGGCATAACCGTAGGTTTTGTCGGGAGCACGTTTCCGCTTATCATGAGCATTGCGGGAGAGCCGTCTATAGGCGTAATTTCTTTTGCATTTGCCTCCGGTTTTCTCGGCGTCCTGCTCTCTCCCGTCCACATCTGCCTTGTGCTCACAAGGGAATATTTCAAGGCGGATATGTGGGGAGTATATAAGAAGATAATTCCGGCGGGAAGCATTGTGTTTTTAGTTGCAATTGCGGAATATCTGATTTTAAGATAGCCATCCCTTCCGGGTCTACAAAAAAATTGATGTTTTAAAACCCCTCTTTGGAAAAGAGGGGTGAGGGGAGATTTTAAGAAAAATACTGCCATAAAATCCCCCTTTGTCCCCCTTTGCCAAAGGGGAATTTTAATAGCAATGTGTTTTTATCAGTATTTTTGTCACACACCCATTTCCTCATTCCTCCGATAGTCTTGATTAAATAGGGCGTAAATGTTTAGTATAATAGCCAAACTTTTGCAGGAGGTGTGATATGTTTTCAGATATAGCATGGGCAATGGCTCCGGGTGGTGATGCAGGGGCGCAGGGCGGAGGGTCAATGCTTCAATCCTTTTTGCCGCTGATATTGATATTCGTCATATTCTATTTTCTCCTCATAAGACCCCAGCAGAAAAAGGCCAAGGAACACAGGCAGATGCTGGAAAACCTGAAGAAGGGCGACAAGGTCATCACCTCAGGCGGGCTATATGCCGTTGTCGAGGCAGTAGGAACAGCTACCATTACTCTGAAAATTGCAGAGAATGTGAAGGTGAAATTGGGAAAAGGCTATATTGCAGCAGTCAGGCCGGCTTCAGAGGAAGAGTAGAAAAACAGTGAACAGTGATAGTGTTTAGTGTCGGTGAAATACTCTAACTGACACTGGCACTTAACACCGACACTAATTTTGGAGGTTTGGATTTAGATGAAGAAGAATATTCTCTGGCGATTAATCCTTATCGGTTCAACAATTGTTCTTGCAGCAGTCTTTTTTCTGCCGAACACGCCTTTGTTCGGACAGATGCCTGAATGGTGGAAAAAGAACATGCCTGATAAGGGAATAACAATGGGCCTTGATCTCCAGGGCGGCATACACCTTGTTTTTGAAGTTGAGGGGGAAAAGGCCGTTGAGATAACAACAGAGCGTATTTCTCAGTCATTAAAGGATATCATAGCCAAGAAAAAATTAAGCGCGGATATTACAAGCATCGGCATGCTCATAACGGTCACGCCTGCGTCAATGGATGTGAGAAAGGCGATAGAGGACAACTACCCGATACTGACGCCTGTTGAGACAGGAACCAGGATTGTTTATAAAATATCGGATAAAGAAGCAGTCAATATCAAGGACGGCGCTGCCGATCAGGCGCTTGAGACAATCAGAAACAGGATTGATCAGTTCGGAGTTGCAGAGCCGACAATCCACAGACAGGGCACAAACGAGATAGTTGTGCAGCTTCCCGGAATAAAAGATCCGAAGCGCGCAATAGAGATAATAGGAAAGACGGCCCAGCTTGAATTCAAGCTGGTTGATGACTCAGCTCCTGTTGCTGCCGAGATACCGGCGTCCATAGAGCCGGGCGAAGAAGAAAATCTCCTGAAAAAATTTGCGGAAAAAATCCCTGCGGATGACGAGATACTCTTCGAGAAAAAGGTCAACAGAGAAACCGGCGCAGTCAGAAAAATACCGGTCCTTCTCAAAAAACAGGCAGCCCTTACAGGCGACCTGCTCAAGGAGGCAAGGGTCAATATAGATTCCTCAAATTTTGGCCAGCCTTATGTCTCGATATCATTTAATACAACGGGCGCTAAACTCTTTGAGGATGTAACAGCCGCCAATGTCAAAAAAAGACTTGCAATAATACTTGACGCTACCGTGTATTCAACCCCTGTTATCCAGGAGAGGATCGGAGGCGGGAATGCTCAGATTTCAGGAAGCTTCACAATGGATGAGGTAAAGGACCTCGCAATAGTCCTTAAGGCAGGAGCGCTGCCGGCGCCTGTAAAGATGCTGCAGAATATTACAGTCGGGCCGTCGCTTGGAACGGATTCAATCGAGGCGGGGAAAAGGGCCGGCATTATCGGAACCATACTTGTTGTAATCTTTATGGTTATCTACTACAGGCTTTCGGGCGTTATCGCGGATTTTGCGCTTCTCCTGAACATAGTGCTGCTTTTGGGCGCAATGGCATCACTGAACGCGACCCTTACAATGCCCGGCATTGCAGGCATAATCCTCGCAATAGGAATGGCAGTTGATTCAAATGTCCTTATGTTTGAAAGAATGAGGGATGAACTGCGCTCCGGCAAGACGCCGCGGGCAGCGGTTGATTCGGGATACCACAAGGCGTTCTGGACCATATTTGATTCGCATGTTACAACGCTGATAACAGCGGCTGTTCTCTTTCAGTTCGGCACCGGCCCGATAAAAGGATTCGCTGTAACGCTCAGTCTCGGCGTTGCCATAAATCTTTTTACAGCGCTTATCGGCACAAAAACAATTTTTGACATCATAAACAGCAGGCGTGATGTCAAAAAGCTGAGCATATAGAGGAGGATAGATGTTAGAACTCGTAAAAAATACAAATATAAATTTCATGGGCAAAAAATATATTGCCTTTGCGTTTTCAGGGATTCTTTCAATTATCGGCGTAATCGCCATAGTTCAGATAGCCAACGGAAAGGCCAATCTCGGGATTGATTTTGCAGGCGGAACCTCAATTCAGCTCAAGTTCGAAAAACCGGTAGTGCTTCACAGCGTGAGAAAGGCGCTTGAGGAAGACGGACTTAAGGAGTTCGACCTTCAGGACCTCCCCACTGAAAATAAAATTCTGATACGTGTAAAAAAGACGGAGCATCAGCTCGGGCAGACATCAGAGACGATAACGAGCATTATAAGCCGGAAACTTCCTGATAATAAATATGTCGTTGATTCCACCACAGAGATAGGCCCGAAGGTCGGAGGCAAACTCAGGGTAGACGCAGCAAAGGCAACAGCCTTTGCCGTAATAGGAATACTTGTATATGTTGCGTTCAGGTTTAAATTCAACTTTGGAGTGGGCGCGACAATAGCAACGTTCCATGATGTGCTTGCAGTCCTGGGTGTATTCTTCCTGATGGGACGCGAGATAAACCTCATCCTCGTAACAGCGTTGCTCACAATTGCAGGTTATTCCCTCACAGACACGGTTGTTGTTTTTGACAGGATAAGAGAGAATCTTAAGATAAGGCATAAAGAGCCTCTTGAAAGCATTATGAATGCAAGCGTAAACGAGGTGCTTTCAAGGACGATAATAACGTCTCTTACAGTTCTCCTTACGTCAATTGCGCTCTTCTTTTTCGGGGGCGAGGTCATTCACGATTTTGCCCTTGCAATGATTATGGGCGTTGTTATCGGCACATATTCCTCGATATTTATCGCAAGCCCCACTGTCTTATTGTGGGGAGGCAAAAGGCCGTTTGCAAAGAGATAGAAAGTGGCACGGTATTACCTTTTCGCTCATTCTCGCTGCGCTCCGAGGATTTTGCCTCTTTATTCCTCTTAAAGTTCCCCTTAGTAAAGGGGATTAAAGGGGTTGTTGGAATATCGGCAAAATAAGCCGCTCAAAGGCAATCCCTCACCACTAAAAAGGAATATTTATGAATAGACGCTGGCGTGTAAGCAGAACCAATCCCGAATATATCAGATATATATCAAAGACCGCTTCTGTCTCCCCTGTCCTTGCACAAATACTTATAAACAGGGGACTAAAAACCCAACAGGAAATAAATGATTTCCTGAATCCGGATATATCAGGGCTTTCAGACCCTTTTGAGCTGCCGGGTGTAAAAGATGCAATTGAAAGAATAAAATATGCGCTTGATATTAATGAGCGCGTGCTTGTCCATGGAGATTATGATGCCGACGGCCTCACAGCAACGGCAATAATGGTTCAGGCCCTCAAGATGCACGGGCTGGATGTCCATTATTTTATTCCTAACAGGATTGCGCACGGCTACGGATTCAATCCTCCTGCTGTAAAGACTGCAAAGGAGCTTGGAGCAACGCTCATAATCACAGTAGACTGCGGCATAACGTCTTTTGAGGCTGCTGCTGCTGCAAAAGCAGAAGGGATTGACGTCATAATTACAGACCATCATGAACCGGTAAAGGCAGCTACAAGGGATCCCCAATCCCCAATCCCCAATCCCTCATTTTTAGTTCCTGATGCGGTTGCTGTTATCAATCCCAAGCTGTCAGCTCTCAGCTCTCAGCTCTCAGCTCTCTCAGGCGCAGGCATCGCATTCAAGATCGCCCAGGCCTTGTCTGCAATAGACGCTACACGCTGCACGCCCTGCGATTTGCTCGACCTTGCCGCTATAGGCACAATGGCGGATGTTGTTCCTCTGACAGGTGAAAACAGGATTATTGTAAAGGAAGGCATGAGGCTGATTCAGGAAGGCCGGAGGCTCGGGATTAAGGCGCTTAAAAACACGGCAGGTCTTAATGGACGGCAACTCAGGGCAGGGCTTTTATCATTTACGATAATACCGAGGATAAATGCGGCAGGACGCCTTGCTGATTCGCAGGATGTAGTGCGGCTCTTGCTTTCGGATGAAGAGGAAGAGGCTTTGGAACTGAGTTCATGGCTTGACAGGCTGAATTCCGAAAGACAGAAGCTCGATGAAGAAGTCTATCAGGAGGCGGTATCAAAACTTGATGCTACAGGCTCGGATTCGGTTATTGTGCTTTCAGGAGAGGGATGGCATCAGGGCGTTGTGGGCATTGTTGCTTCGAGACTTGCAGAAGAATTTTGCCGCCCGGCGTTTATCTTTTCAATAGAAAACGGCATTGCAAAGGGCTCTGCAAGAAGCATCCCTTCTTTTGATCTGTGCAGGGGACTCTCTGAATGCAAGCATCTGCTTCTTTCTTTTGGCGGACATAAACAGGCAGCCGGCGTAAAACTCAAGGCAGAAAATATCTCTGAATTCGAAAAAGCAATGCAGGCTGTCATAAAAAGCAGCTTGAGCGATGATGATTTTATATCGCTTCTTGAGATTGATGCAGACATCACGCTCGCCGAGGCAAACCATAATCTTATAAAGGAACTCTCAATGCTTGAACCTCTGGGTTTTGGAAATGAGGAACCATTTCTCGGCTCTAAAAGACTCGATGTTATTAATCCGAGAATAGTCGGGAACAACCACCTTAAGATGAAACTTAAGCAGGGATCGCAAATAATAGACGCAATCGGCTTTGATATGGGAAAGCCTAACCCGCCGGATATCATAGATGCGGTATTCACCCTGAATATTAACGAATACAACGGCAACAGCTACCTCCAATTAAACCTCAAGGCCTTCAGGCCGAGCAAATAAGAAGCGCATAGCGATTAGCGTATAGCGTGTATTTTTTCTTTTTCGCTACACGCTACCCGCTGCACGCTAATCGCTTCCGCGAAAGTTGTATAATAATCCATGCCGGAAGATGTAAAAACCATAGATGATTTAATAAAAAAAGTCCTCGCCTATAACCATGACGCCGACATCGAACTTCTGAGGAAGGCGTATATCTTCTCAAGCGAGGCGCACATCGAGCAGACCAGAATAGAGGGCTCGCCCTACATAGAACATCCCCTGGCTGTTGCGGCGATTCTTGCCGATATGAAGATGGACACAACAACCCTTACAGCGGCCATCCTCCATGACACAGTCGAAGACTCAAGCGCAACGGTAAAAGATATAAAAACCCTTTTCGGGAATGATGTGGCATTCCTTGTCAATGCCCTCACAAAACTGAGCAAGATGGAGTTCATGACAAAGGAAGAGGCTCAGGCGGAAAATTTCAGGAAGATGCTGCTGGCAATGGCAGAGGATGTGCGCGTCATACTCATAAAATTCGCCGACAGGCTTCACAATATGAAGACACTCGAACACCTTCCCGAGCCCAAAAGAAAAAGGATTGCCGCCGAAACACTCGACATCTACGCAGCCATTGCAAACAGGCTTGGAATAGGCTGGCTGAAGACGGAATTTGAAGACCTCAGTTTTAGGTTTTTGCTTCCTGAACTTTATGGTGAGATTACAAGAAAGATTGCAAAGAGAAAAGAGGAGCAGGAAGTTTATCTAAGGGAGGTTGTTGAAGAGGTTCAGAAAAAACTTAAAGAGGAAAATATACCTGGCAAAGTTTCAAGCAGGGTAAAGCACAGCTACGGCATATATCAGAAGATGCAGAAGCAGCAGATTACATTCGAGCAGGTGCATGATGTGCTCGGGATCAGGATTATTACCGACACAAAGGCAAATTGTTACGCAATCATGGGCATTATCCATTCGCTCTGGACGCCTGTCCCCGGCAGGTTCAAGGATTATATCGGCGTAGCAAAATCAAATATGTACCAATCCCTGCACACAACAGTAATAGGCCCCAAAGGCGAAAGAGTCGAGTTCCAGATAAGGACAGAGGAGATGAACAGGGTTGCGGAAGACGGCATAGCGTCCCACTGGCGGTATAAGGAAAAAGGCGCATTCAACGAAAAAGACAGCAGATACATCTCGTGGCTCAGGGAGTTGATACAGTCCCAGAAAGAGTTCTCCGATGCAAAAGATTTTCTCGAAGAAGTAAAAGGCGCGGTGGTGCCTGACGTTGTATATGTCTTCACTCCAAAGGGAGATATAAAAGACCTGCCTGTCGGCTCGACTCCAGTAGACCTTGCATACAGCATCCATACCCAGATAGGCCACAGGTGCGTGGGCGCAAAGGTCGGGGGAAAGATTGTGCCCCTGAGATACCAGCTTAAAAACGGAGATACCGTAGAGATAATAACCTCTCCGACTCACGGCCCGAGCAGAGACTGGCTGAAATTTGTTGTAACGCAAAGGGCCAAGAGCAGGATTAAACAGTGGATAAAGGCGGCAGAGCGCACGCAGAGCGTAGAACTCGGTATCAGGCTTTTAGAGACAGAACTGAAAAAACACAATATGAGCAATGCCATGATGAAATCCGACGAGATACTTAACGTTGCAAAGGCATTAGGAGTTGCCTCTCTGGAAGAACTTTTTGTATCTGTTGGGTTCGGCAAAATTTCTCCGCACCAGGTTGTAAATAAACTTCTCCCTGAAAAACCTGTCGAGGAAATAGTCCACAAACATGCCAAACCGCCGGCAGAGCAGAAGGGCATAAGCATAAAAGGGATAGACAATATTCTCTACCACACGGCCAAATGCTGCTTTCCTGTGCCGGGCGACAATCTCGTCGGCTTCATTACAAGGGGGAAAGGCGTGACCATCCACAACAAAAAATGCCATAACCTTGAAAGGCTTGCCATTGACGATGCGCGGCTTGTTGAAGTTGAATGGAAGCAGGAAGGCGAGACAACCTATCCGGCCAGGCTATTGGTTGAGGCTGTTGACAAGCCTGGCATACTCGCAAACCTCAGCGCTCTTATCTCATCCGTAAACGTAAATATCAGGCATCTTGAGGCCGGCTCGACACCCGACCAAAAAGCCCACATCGGATTCATCCTCGAAGTCAAAGATAAAAAACAGCTTGCAGCCCTGATACAGAAAATCGCTTCAGTGGACGGGATATTGAGGGTTAAGAGGTAATAGAGCAGGAAATCCCAACCCTTGAAAAAATAAGGGAAAGATTAGTAAAATTAACTTTATCCTCAAAGCGCCGACAGGAGATTTATGAGAGAGATCGAAAAACTAAGAAACGAGATTGATGTGATTGACGAAGAGATTCTGAATCTCCTTAATAAAAGGGCAAGGATTGTCCTTGAGATCGCAAATATAAAACGGGATACCAAAGCAAAATTTTACTCCCCTGAACGCGAGCGGCAGATATTAGAAAGGCTGTCATCTTTGAATAAGGGGCCTTTCCCGAATGATGCGCTGAAGGCCTTATTCCGGGAGATACTTTCTGCATCGCTGTCTCTTGAAGAGCCGTTGAAAATCGCATACTTCGGTCCTGTTGCGACATTCACTCACCTTGCAGCGCTCAGGCACTTCGGTTCTTCAGCGGCATTTATGCCCATGGAAAACATAAAGGGAGTATTTGAGGCTGTTGATGCAGGCAAGGCTGAATACGGGGTTGTGCCTATAGAAAACTCGACCGAAGGAGTTGTAAGTTATACCCTCGATATGTTTATTGATTATGACCTTAAAATTACTGCCGAGGTTATGCTCGAGGTGTCTCATAATCTCCTTTCGGTATCAGGAAGCATAAAGGATATTAAAAAAATATATTCTCATCCCCAGCCGACAGCCCAGTGCAGGGGCTGGCTGGAGAGAAATCTCCCCAATATTCAGATAATCGAGGCGACAAGCACTGCCAAGGCTGCGGAGCTGGCTTCGAAGGAGCCTTCAGCGGCTGCAATTGCAAGCGAGCTTGCCGCAAAGATTTACAACCTGAGTTTTGTTGAAAGAAGCATAGAGGACAATAAACACAATTACACAAGATTTCTTATAATATCAAAGACCATAGCTCCGAAGACAGGCAAGGACAAGACGTCAATAATGTTCTCCATTAAAGACCGGCCCGGCGCGCTTTACGATATTCTTGTTCCTATCAAAAAGGCAAAGATAAATCTCACGAAGATCGAATCTCGGCCTTCAAGAAGAAAGGCGTGGGAATATATCTTCTTTGTTGATATGGAAGGGCATATCGAGGACAAAAAAGTCAAAAAGGCTATTGAAGGCATAAAAGATGACTGTCTGTATCTTAAGATCCTCGGCTCTTATCCTCACGGCGGCGGCCAGTAGTGATAAAAGCCCCGCAACACATAAGGGCTATCAAGCCGTATATTCCCGGTAAACCTATAGAGGAACTCGAAAGAGAACTCGGGATAAAAGGCTCGGTGAAGCTTGCATCAAACGAAAACCCGATAGGCCCGTCGCCCCGCGCAATTAAGGCAATAAAAAACACCGCAAATTGCTTAAACAGTTTAAACCGTTATCCTGACGGA
The DNA here is from genome assembly GCA_004298625.1 of Nitrospirota bacterium. Classification (GTDB taxonomy): domain Bacteria; phylum Nitrospirota; class Thermodesulfovibrionia; order Thermodesulfovibrionales; family UBA1546; genus SCSY01. The sequence continues at coordinate 9,854 of SCSY01000180.1, forward strand.
AACGGATACTATCTAAAAAATGCGCTGGCAAAAAATCTTAGCGTAAAGCCCGAAGAGATTATACTCGGCAACGGCTCGAATGAACTTCTGGATATAGCGGTAAGGACCTTTATGAATCCGGGAGATGAGGCTGTTATGGCCCAGCCGTCTTTTGTCGTTTATTCGATGTCTGTGCAGGCAGCCGGATGCACTGCGATCCATGCGCCGCTGAAAGATTATAAACATGATCTTGACGCAATGCTGCAAGCAGTGACGCCAAAGACAAAGATGCTCTTTATTGCAAACCCGAATAACCCGACAGGGACTGTTAACACTAAAGTTGAACTGGACAGGCTTATGGGTAAGCTAAGGGAAGGCATCCTCGTGGTTCTTGATGAAGCGTATTACGAATATGTTACAGACCCGGAATATGCCGACAGCCTGAAACACTTCAGAAACGGAAAAGATATATTGATACTTAGAACCTTCTCAAAGCTGTACGGCCTTGCAGGTCTCAGGATTGGATATGGCATTGCACGGGGAGACATAGTTGCTGAAATGAATAAAATACGCGCTCCGTTCAATACAAATTCGGTTGCGCAGACAGCCGCGCTTGAGGCATTGAAAGACAGGGCGCATATCAAACAGTCGCTAAAGATAAACAGCAGCGGCAAAAAATATCTCTACAAAGAACTTTTGTCTCTCGGGATAAAGTATGTGCCTACAGAGGCAAATTTTATATATATCACCATGGATGAAGATTCAAAAACAGTCTACGAGTCCCTTTTAAATCAGGGTGTAATTGTAAGACCTATGGGGCCAAAAGAAATAAGAGTGACTATTGGTCTGCCCGAGGAGAATAAGAAGTTTATTAAAGCTCTTAAAAAAGCTGTTAGCTGATAGCTGTCAGCTGTAAGCTACTATTGGAGGAATAGATGGACATAATAGTTTTAAACCGCAAGGCAACTGAGGTCGATATTAAGCGCATATTAAAGAAGCTCGAAAGCAAGGGGTTAAAGGCGACAATATCAAAAGGGACTGAAAGGATTGTTATAGGCGTAATAGGCGATACCTCGAAGATAACAGAGGATGAGGAGAATACAGTTAGGGTAATGAAGGGGGTTGAGGAGGTAATGAGGATCCTCAAGCCATATAAACTTGCAAGCAGGGATTTTAAGTCTCAGGACACGATAATAAAAGTTAAGGGGAAGATAATAGGAGGCAAAAAAATACCTGTTGTTGCAGGTCCCTGTGCTGTTGAAAACAGGGCTATGATGATGAATGTGGCTGAAAAGGTCAAGGCAGCAGGCGCATCGTTTATAAGGGGCGGGGCTTACAAGCCCAGGACATCACCATACTCATTCCAGGGTCTTGGCGAAGAAGGACTTCAGTATCTTGCAGAGGCAAGCGCTAAAACCGGGCTGCCCGTTGTCACAGAAATTATGGACCCGAGAGATTTGGGTACAATTCTGAAATACACAGATATTATTCAGATAGGCGCAAGAAATATGCAGAACTTCAGGCTGTTGCTTGAGGTAGGAATGTGCAATAAACCGGTTTTGCTTAAGAGAGGTCTTTCAGCCACGATTAAGGAATGGCTTATGGCGGCAGAATATGTAATGTCGAAAGGCAACCAGCAGGTCATACTCTGCGAAAGGGGCATAAGGACCTTTGAGACTGCAACCAGGAATACACTTGACCTGAGTTCCGTGCCTGTTCTCCAGCAGAAAACACATCTCCCTGTTGTTGTTGACCCAAGCCACGGTGTCGGCAAATGGGACCTTGTTGCGCCTATGGCAAAGGCTGCTGTAGCAGCAGGAGCTGACGGTCTTTTGATAGAAGTCCATACGGATCCCGAAAACGCAATGTCGGATGGAGAGCAGTCCTTAAAGCCTGATGCATTCAGGAAACTGATGAATGAACTGAAGCCTATAGCAAAGGCTGTTGGAAGAGAGATATAAAAACAAATTAAAAGTTTAAAGTGAAAAGTTAAAAGTTAATGGGGAAAATACATTTTAATAAAGTCACTATCCTGGGTGTAGGCCTGCTCGGCGCATCACTTGCCCTTGCGCTCAGGAAGAAAAAGCTATGCGGGGAGATAGTCGGCTATGGGAGAAAAGAAAACAATCTCAAAAAAGCAAAAAGGCTTAAGATAATAGACTCCTATAACCTTGATGCAAAAAAGGCATGTTCTGATTCAGACCTGATTGTCTTTTGCGTTCCTGTAGGAAAGTTTCTTGTGACAGTGGGAAAGATAAAAGACTCTCTGAAAAAAGGCGCGCTTGTTACAGATGTCGGAAGCGTCAAAGGCAGGCTCGTCAGGGAAATGGAATCATTAATGCCCGGAGGAGTAAATTTCGTGGGCAGTCATCCAATAGCAGGGAGCAATAAAAACGGGATAGGCGCGGCAAATGCAGAACTTTTTTCAGGAGCTCAATGCATAGTTACACCCACAAAGAAGACGGACGCGAAAGCCCTGAAAAAAATAACTGTTCTCTGGAAAAGTTTAGGCGCAAGAATTGTTAATTTAAACGCTGATGAACATGACAGGGTATATGCAGCAGTAAGCCATCTTCCCCACATTATCGCCTATGCCCTTGTTAATGCAGTTGCCGACATAAACAATTCCTACATCAAATTTGCCGGGCAGGGTTTCAAAGACTCAACGAGAATAGCCTCAAGTTCTCCTGAAATCTGGCGTGACATAAGCCTGATGAACAGGAACAATATACTTAAATTCATAAAAGTCTTTAATAAGAATCTTGACAGGCTCGGCAGGCATATAAAAAAATCAAACTCTATTGCATTGGAAAAAGAATTTAAAAAAGCCCGGACCTTGAGGGAAGATGTCAGATAGGATTGAACTCAAAAGAGCTAAAAAATTAAAGGGCGGGATAATTCCGCCTCCCGACAAATCAATATCACACCGGGCAATAATCCTCTCATCAATATCAAAAGGCCGGAGCGTGATAAAAAATTTTCTCAGGGCTGAAGACACAATGAGCACCCTTAATGCTTTCAGAAAACTCGGCGTGGAGATAGATGACAGGGGCAAAAAGATAATAATAGAAGGCAAGGGAATTCATGGTCTCAAAGAACCCGAAGATATAATTGACTGCGGCAACTCAGGGACAACTATAAGGTTGCTGTCGGGCATCCTTTCAGGGAATTCATTTCTTTCAATCCTTACAGGTGATGAATCATTAAGGAAAAGACCCATGGGAAGGGTTATAAAACCGTTGAGGCAGATGGGCGCTGAGATTATTGCACGGGCTGAAGATAAATACCCGCCGGTTGTTATCAAGGGTAAGAAACTCAAGGCTATCAAATATGATATGCCGATGGCAAGCGCCCAGGTTAAGTCCGCAATACTTCTTGCGGGTCTTTATGCAGATGGCATAACAGAAATAACAGAACCTATAAAATCAAGAGACCATACAGAGAGAATGCTGCCTTCTTACGGAGCTGAGATCAAGGTTGATGGGCTTAATATAAAAATCAAAGGCGGCGCAGAACTAAAGGCGAGGGATATTGACGTGCCGGGGGATTTTTCATCGGCGGCATTTTTCATTGTTGCGGCGTTGCTGATAAAGAACTCCGATATAAAAATAAAAGGCGTTGGAATAAATCCGACGAGAACAGGACTGCTTGATGTCCTGAAAAAAATGGGGGCAGGCATCGAGCTTGTAAATACAAGGGACGTATCAGGCGAACCTGTTGCAGACATATATTGTAAAGGCGTTAAAGTTTTAAAGGCTGCGAATATATCAAAAAAGCAGATCCCGGCACTGATTGACGAGTTCCCGATTTTATGCATTGCAGCGACACAGGCAGACGGCATAACGACTATCAGAGGCGCAGAAGAACTCAGGGTGAAAGAATCCGACAGGATAAAGGCAATGGTGGAAGGACTGAGAAAAATGGGAGTAGAGGTTGAAGAATTCAGGGACGGCCTGAGCATAAAAGGAAATACTAAACTTAAAGGCGCGCTCATAGACAGTCATAATGACCACAGGATTGCAATGGCTTTTTCTATTGCAGCCTTGATTGCCGATGGGACAACAACAATCAACGGCATATCAGCGGTTAATATATCGTTTCCTGGATTTTATAAGATGCTGAGGACACTGATGCGTTAATCCAATTGTTTTGACCTGGCAGCCTATGTTAAACTAAATAGTTCTGCCTTTTTGGAGCTAAACCGGCAGAGCATAAAAATATAATGGGCATCAAGATAAAAGAATTAAAAATTGGAGATTTGACGGCGAGGCTTCCCATAATTCAGGGTGGAATGGGAGTTGGAATTTCTCTGGCAGGCTTGGCCTCCGCAGTAGCAAATCAAGGCGCTATAGGAGTTATTTCAGCATCAGGCATCGGACTTTTTGAGCCTGATGGCGCTACGAATTATCTCGAGGCAAATATCAGGGCCTTAAGGAAAGAGATTCGGAAGGCCAGGGAATTAACCAAAGGGATTCTCGGCTTGAATATACTGGTGGCGTCATCAAATTTTGATGATATGGCAAGGACTGCCGTCGAGGAAGGGATAGATATTATTTTTTCCGGCGCCGGTCTTCCTCTTAACCTCCCGCAGTTCCTGACCCAAGGCAAAAAGACAAAATTGGTACCTATAGTTTCTTCTGCAAGGGCCGCAAGAATTATTATTAAGAAGTGGAAAGAAAAATACGATTATATACCCGATGCCCTCGTAGTAGAAGGTCCGATGGCCGGAGGGCATCTCGGTTTCAAGCTGGAACAGATTAACGCGCCTGAGTATTCGCTGGAAAACCTGGTTGCAGAAGTAATTAAAGAGGTAAGAATATTCGAAGAGAAGTATAAAAAACCTATTCCGGTAATTGCCGCAGGGGGCATATATACAGGGGCGGACATGTATAAATTTCTGCAAATGGGCGCTGCCGGAGTGCAGATGGCGACGCGTTTTGTTACCACTTTTGAATGCGATGCTTCGCCGGACTTTAAGCAGACTTATATTGACGCCGGAAAAGACGATATTGTGATTATCAAAAGCCCTGTCGGCATGCCGGGAAGGGCGATCAGAAACAAATTTATTGACGACGTCAATAAAGGCGAGAGAAAACCGTTTAAATGCCCTTACCACTGCATCATAACCTGTGATTATAAAAACAGCCCCTATTGCATTGCGCTTGCCTTGATGAGCGCACAAAAGGGCAATCTGAAAAACGGATTTGCCTTTGCCGGCGAGAATGCCAGCAGAGCGGAAAAAATTATTTCTGTTAAAGAATTAATGAAATCCTTGATGGAAGAATATGAGGAAGCAGTTAATAAAGATAAAGGTAATAGCCGGCGCAAAGAAAAAGCAAATTATTGAAAGCGACGGCATTCTTAAGGTCTACGTAAATGCCCCCGCAGTTGATGAAAAGGCCAACAAGGCAGTAATAGAAATTCTCTCAGAGCATTTCAATGTCCGGAAAAGAGCTGTCAAGATCATCCGTGGCGAGAAGACAAGAGAGAAGGTTGTGGAGGTTATTTCCCTTCCGGCTCGATATGCACCACAATGTCAACAACAGCAGGGAAGGTTGCCTTAATTTTTTCTTCAAGAGCATCGGCTATCTCATGAGCCTTTTCAATAGGCATCTTGGGGTCTACAAGGCAGTGCATGTCAAGATAGATAGAATGCTCTGTTCCCCTTGTCCTTATCTCATGACATCCCTTTACTCCTTCGACAGTTTTAATAACCCGCTCAAGGGCAACTTTATCTATGCAGACCGTGTCAACTAAAACATCGGATGCCTTTTTAAGAATGTCATAGCCTATTCTCGCTATAAAAACCGCTATTACAACACCGGCAAGCGCATCGGCATAGCTGAAACCCAGCTTTGTGATTATAAGACTTGTAATGACGCCGGCAGAGGCTAATATGTCGCTCTTTGTGTGCATTGCATCAGCTACAAGGAATTCACTTTTAAGCTCGACTCCTTTTCTTCTTTCAAATATAGTAACGAATATATTTACAGCCGTTGTCAGGAGCATTACGGCAAAGCTCGTTGCCGTGACCTCTGTTTTATGGTATTCAACGAGCGAATGATAAACCTGTTTAAGAATCTGGAAACAGGTAGCGAATATCATTACGGCTATGATGATGGTGAACAGGGTTTCGTATTTTTTGTGGCCGTAAGGGTGATCTTCATCAGGAGGATGAGACGCTATCCAGATTCCAATCAGACCGATTACGTTTGAGGCGCCGTCAAAAAAAGAATGAAAGCCGTCTGACGTCATCGCAATGGAATTGCTGATATAGCCATAGACGACCTTTGCAAGAGCAACGCCGGAATTGAGGACAAGCGTATAAAGAAGAACCCTTCTTATCTGCTGCGCATTATTTACCGGAGCAATAACTCCCATTTCTTTTTAAAATCCCCCAGGTTTTTTCTTTTTATAGCATCCCTCATTTTTTTAAAAAAGTCGAGATAAAAATAAAGATTGTGCAATGTATTTAATCTCATCGAGAGTATCTCCTTTGACATGAAGAGATGCCTTAGATACGCCCTCGAAAAATTTCTGCATGTATAGCAGCCGCAGTTTTCATCCAATGGAGAATTATCGGCTTTATATTCAGTCCGCTTTATGCTTATCCTTCCGGCGCTCGTAAAGAGCGTGCCGTTCCTTGCATTCCTTGTCGGCATTACGCAGTCAAACATGTCAAAACCGGCCTCGACTGCAGCGAGCATATCATTCGGGTCACCGACGCCCATGAGATAACGCGGCTTGTCATCCGGCATCAAGGGCGCTATAAAGTTTATTATTTCATACATCTCCTCTTTCGGTTCGCCTACACTCAGTCCTCCTGCTGCATACCCGTCAAAACCTATTTCACCAAGTTCTTCAAGGCTTCTTTTACGCAGGTCTTTATAAACTCCGCCCTGAATAATTCCAAAAAGAGCTTGAGAGCTATTAGCTGAGAGCTGACAGCTGACAGCTTCCTTACACCTTCTCGCCCATTTCGTTGTCAGCTCAAGCGATTTCACAGCATATTCATAAGAAGCAGGATAAGGCGTGCATTCATCAAATGCCATGCAGATGTCGGAGCCTAATGCCGATTGAATCTCCATTGCTTTTTCAGGGCCTATGAAATGCATCGAGCCGTCAAGATGAGACCTGAACTGAACGCCGTCGGCGCCGATAGTTCTTAATGCAGAGAGACTGAAGACCTGAAAACCGCCGCTGTCAGTGAGTATCGGCCTCTCCCAGTTCATGAATTTATGGAGGCCGCCGAGATTTTTAATAATCTCATGCCCCGGCCTGAGATAAAGGTGATATGTGTTGCAGAGGATTATCTCGGCGCCGATTTCCTTCATTTCATCAGGAGACATTGCCTTTACAGTCGCCTGCGTGCCCACAGGCATAAATGCGGGCGTGTTTATCTCGCCGCGATTTGTAGTTATGATTCCGGATCTGGCGCTGTTGTCTTTGGCAGATAACTCAAATTTCATTCACATCATCAGAGGGCTTTTGAGAAGCTCGCTTCGCTTTGCCGACATCATTGTATTTTCAAGAAGCATTGCTATTGTCACAGGCCCGACGCCTCCGGGCACAGGGGTTATCAGAGAAACCTTATCTTTTACGGAATCAAAAGCAATGTCGCCGACAATCCTGCCGTCAGGAAGAACCTTTATCCCTATATCAACTATAACAACTCCGTCCTTGACCATATCTCCTTTTATAAGCCCAGGTCGGCCTGTTGCAGTGCAGAGGATATCCGCCTGCTTTGTCAGCTCCGGAAGATTCTTTGTCTCTCTATGGCAGACAGTCACAGTCGCCTCTTTTGCCAATAACATCAAAGACAGAGGCTTTCCAACAGCAAGGCTTTTGCTTATTACAACGACATGTTTGCCCTTCAGTTCAACGCCGTAGTATTCAAGAAATCTTATCACGCCATAAGGAGTGCAAGGGATGAAGCTCGACATATACGGCAATAATTTTCTGCTTGCAAGCCCTTCGGCCTCGTTCCCTTTGAAAAGCTGGAAAGTGGATTCCTCGGCAGCAAGCCTTCCGATTGATATTGCGCCGAGACCGTCAACATCCTTTTCAGGGGCGATGGAATTTATGATCCTCCTTGCGTTTATCCTTTTCGGCAGGGGAAGGAATAGCATAATCCCATTTACGCGTTCATCGGTATTCAAGGACTGCACTGTATTTAAAAGCTCATTTGTCGAGACAGCGCCGGAAAGCTTGTGCCTGTAGACGGTGATGCCCACATGTTTTGACGCCTTCGTTATTGCGAGAAAATACTGTTCGGATGCAGGGTCATCTCCAGCGAGCACAACTGAAAGCCCGACATCGAATCCGCGCTCGTTTAGTTTTAACACTTCCTTTCTGACTGCATTTTTTATATCTTCAGCAAGCTTTTTCCCGTCCATTATCTTTGGCATATTCTCACCTCGCCTTTGAAAATCGCTTATAGTTTACCATTGAAAATATGCATTGACAACAAGGAAAATTAACGATGTAAGATTTCCGAATCCGGTTAGACATTGTTATCGCTGAATTCGGCCATTCTTCATTATTGCAGTTTTTAAGTGTTGTAGTGTAAGATTTTTTATATGCGATTAATTCGCCTGTCAAAGAGAGCATGTCTGTGCATTTTGTGTTTCACCTTTCTTGCCGGTTCTGCCGTCCCGGTCTCTGATAATATTGTAATCGCGGACTTTTCTTCCGGCGTTGATGCGAAAGGGATTCCTCAGGGATGGAAGCTTAAGGAAAAATCCGGCGAGGCTGTTTTTAAGCTCGTAAAAAACAGCGACCTTAATGCCTTGTGGATGCGAAGCGATGATACATCCTTCTCGATACAGAAAGAGGCTGATGTGGATCTGAAGCAGTATCCGGTCCTCACATGGAAGTGGAAAGTTATAGAACTTCCAAAGGGCGGAGACTTTAGAAAATCAAAGACCGATGATCAGGCTGCGCAGCTTTTTCTTGCGTTTTCAAAGACCAGGGCGATAGTTTATATATGGGATACGAGCGCTCCCCAGGGCACAATCGGCAATGCCGCCTCGCCGCCGCTTATGAAAATAAGGGCTGTTGTCGTGCGCTCGGGATCAGCGGATATCGGCAGGTGGATATCCGAAAGCAGAAATGTTTATGAGGACTATAAAAAGATATTTAATGAAGAGCCGCCTCCGGTTAAGGGCGTGAGAATACAGATAAATTCCCAGCATACAGGGACATCCGCCGAGAGCTGTTTTGCGGATGTGGTGTTTAAAAGGCAATGATTGATATGAAAAAACGACTGGTTGAACTTATTTTTCAAAGGGCGTTTAAATACAGCGAAGAGCCGACATTCAGGCTCGTCTCAGGCAGGATGTCGAATTAT
>SCSY01000387.1 GCA_004298625.1 Nitrospirota bacterium
AATCGTTTTTGTCGATCAGCGGGTAATCCAGTTTGACGACTTCCACCAGATCGATCAGCGGTTCGAATTGGGGGTCCAGACCGGTATAGTCGTCCAATGCCAGCGTGAAACCCATGGCCTTGAGTTCCTTGCAGCGCGCGATTACCCCAGGCGTCACCTGGATAGTTTCCAGCAGTTCGACGACCACCTTATCCTTGGGCAACAGTTCGAGCATATCCGACATCAGCAGGTCGTCGTGAACGTTGATAAACCCCTTATGCTTGCCCAGCACGGCGGTCACGCCCAGTTCGGTGAAGGCATGGGTGATGACGTGCGCGGTCGCCGACATATCGTCGAAAACGTTGGCGCCAGCACTCTGACCGGAGCGGAACAGCAATTCGTAAGCGACGATGTTCTGGTGTCGGTCGAGAATCGGCTGGCGGCCGAGGAAGATTTGATCATTGTCCGGCATGAATATCCCTTACCGGAATCACGGCGGCCTCTCGACCTCCGTCATCGAAGGAAAGCGCCTTGTCAGGCAACGGTTTGAGGCCTGATCTGTTGCTCCAGGTCTTTTTCCAAAGCGATAATTGCATCCAGCATCTGGTGGAAAAGATGAGTGAAATGTTTCCACTGCTGCTTCGCATATTCCAATTCGTCGCTCAACAAGTGGTGATGGATTTGTTTATGGACTTCGTAAAGCGTGGAATGGGTATCGCGTATGGCGCAAAATTGAGGAATGTGACCGAGCATCTCCGCCCCGCTACCGTGAAACCATTTACCAAATTCACACTGGGTGGGCTCCACCGGCGTTCCCTTGGAGCCGACGACTACTCCGGAAACCATATGCTGGTGTGCATATTCACGCCAGCGCAACATGGCGGACTTGGCATGTCGCAGTTGCGACAGGGCAGCAGTGCTATTCATTCATCATTCTCCAAGGAAAAGACAAAACGCGATATTACACCGTGACGACGGAAATGCAAGGCTGCAATGTCCCCTCTCACAAAGAAGGCTTCATGTCGGATTCACAGCGGAAAGCCGCCGCCGGATTTCCAGCTCGAACACCGCGCCGCCGCCGGGTTTGTTGTGCGCGGACACATCGCCGCCATGCAACCGGGCAATGCTGCGCGCTACGTACAGCCCCAGCCCCGCGCCGCTCACTTTCTTGGCCGTGCCGCGCGCAAAACGCTGGAACAGCCGTTCGATGTCGACACCGTTCAGCCCTGGGCCTTCATCCCCAACCGCAAACTTGACGTGACCGTCGTCGGCGCTGCCGCTGAGTTCCACGGCGCCGCCCCCGGAATATTTCACGGCATTGTCGAGCAGGTTGGACAGGGCGATGCGGATTAGCGTCGGATCGCACTCGATG
>SCSY01000181.1 GCA_004298625.1 Nitrospirota bacterium
AGGGGGTTGTCTGACTCTCGGCAAAATAAACCGCTCAAGAACTATATCCTTCTGTTTTGATTGCTATGAATTAAACGAGGCAGGGAACTGATATGGGCAGATACAGAAAAATACTCGTCGCTGTTGACGGCTCGGATTCGAGCAAGAATGCCTTCAGGCAGGCGTGCAGGATAGCCCGGCAGGATTCGAGCTGGATAACCGTTATTACAACTATCCCATTTTATCAGGACCTCTTTCAAATGCCCAGCATTCGGGAAAAAGTGAGCAAGACCCTCAGGGAAGACGGCGAGAAAGTGCTTTCAGAGATTAAAAAAATTGCAGATCAGGAGGATGCCTTTATAAGGCCTGTTCTCGAAGAAGGAAGTCCTGTCAGCGCTATCGCAGATACTGCCGAAGAGAACAATTTCGACCTTATTGTAATGGGAAGGCATGGTAAGAGCCGGCTTGAAAGGGCACTGGTCGGAAGCGTCACGGCGCGTGTTATAGGCCACTGCCAAAGAGATGTCCTTGTTATTCCAAAGGACGCCTCTGTAGGCTGGAGTAAAATACTCATCTCTACCGACGGCTCGAAATACAGTAAGGCTGCCACGGAAAAAGCGATAGACCTCGCGCAGTCCTACGGGGGGCAGATGGAGGCGGTATCTGTCGTTGATGTTACAGAGGAATTCCATACAGAGGCTCCGGGCGCTGTTGAAGAACTTGTCAGAAAGGCAAAAGGATTTGTGGACGACATCAGGAAAAAGGCAGAGGCAGAGGGAATAAAAACCGAGACCTTTGTAAGGGAAGGGGAGACTTCCAGGGTGATAACAGACCTCTCTAAAGAATTTAAATCCGATGTTATAGTCATGGGAAGCCATGGACGCACAGGGATGAACCGGCTTTTGATGGGAAGCGTTACCGAGAAGGTCATCGGTTATGCCCCATGTCCTGTGCTTATTGTTAAGGTATAACTGTTTTATTAAAAGGAGGTAGGTATGAAACGGTTAGTGAAGAAGATAGAGACTCTGATGGCAGCGGCGACGTTTGCTGAGGCAGGGGAACACGAGACTGCAAGAGAGATATTGAAGGAAGAAAAACGCAGCGACAAGAGAGAAGACGCAAGGCCGATCCAGAGGCCGAGACCCGGGCTCAGGGCCTCGTAGTGAAGGAATTGATTTTGAGAAACACACTTGCTTTTTTGTCCTGCTTTCTGTAAAACTAAATACAGTTTCAGGCGCCGAAAGGCTTAATAGGGAATCCTGTTTAATCAGGAGCGGTCCCGCCGCTGTAATCCCGATTCTGATTTATCAGAATCAAAGCTTTTGCCGGTTTTAACGCCACTGTTCTACTGAATGGGAAGGCTGGCAAAGGTCGGGAGAGCCAGAAGACCTGCCATGAAACACAGGGATTAGGGGATAGGGTTTAGGGGTTAGTAAAATTTTTAAAACTAACCGCTAATCCCCAACCCCTAACCTCTCATATGCCTTTCCGTGGAGGAAGGTGAGGATGAAGTGAAACAGGGTGCAATCCTCAGAGTCCTGATTTTATTGGGATTTTGAGGATTTTTTATTTTTAGGGGGACGCAGTTGATAACATTCATTATCGGTGGAGCGAGGAGCGGGAAGAGCGCATTTGCGTTGTCCGAGGCATCCGGAACAAAAGGTAAAAAGGCGTATATCGCCACAGCCCAGGCGCTGGATGAAGAGATGAGGCAGAGGATTGAAAAGCATAAAAAAGAACGGCCGGCGGAGTGGACAACAATTGAAGAACCGCTGGAAGTATCATCACTGATAAAAGATATTCAGAAAAATTATGAAGTAATCCTTATTGACTGCTTAACTCTTTGGCTTTCAAATCTTATGCTCAATAACAAGGATGTTGAAAAAGAAATAGGGTCATTTATCTCAGCCCTCAGCCCTCTCGCCTCGGCGAGTCGCCCGGGGAGACAGCCCTCAGCCCTGTTTATCGTCTCAAACGAAGTCGGGATGGGGATTGTTCCTGAAAATGAGGCGGCAAGAACGTTCAGGGATTTAGCCGGGACATTGAACCGGAAGGTTGCAGGGATTTCGGATGAGGTATATCTAGTGACTGCCGGGATACCGATAAAAATAAAATAAATAATGATGAACGGAGATAACTATGGATTTATTGAATGATGCATTAAAAAATATCAAGGCTGTCAATGGCGAGTGGCATGACATCGCCCAAAAACACCTCGATAACCTTACAAAACCACAGGGAAGCCTCGGGAGGCTTGAGGAATTTGCGAGAAGGCTTGTAGCAATTACAGAAAGCAAAAAGCCTATTCTTGACAAGAAAGTAATATTCACGTTTGCCGGCGACCACGGCGTTGCGGAAGAGGGCGTCTCTGCATTTCCGAAAGAAGTTACAAGGCAGATGGTATTCAATTTCCTGAATGGAGGCGCAGGGATAAATGTCCTCTCAAGGCATGCAGGCGCAGAGGTAATTGTTGTTGACATAGGGGTTGATTTTGATTTCGGTAATGTTTCCGGCCT
>SCSY01000388.1 GCA_004298625.1 Nitrospirota bacterium
CGCGCGCGAGGGCGCCAGCACCATCACGATGCAGGTGGCGCGCAATTTCTTCCTGTCCAGCGAAAAAACCCTGACCCGCAAGTTCAGCGAAATGCTGCTTGCCTTCAAAATCGAGCATTTCCTCAGCAAGGATCAGATACTCGAACTCTACATCAACCAGATTTATCTGGGCCAGCGCGCCTATGGCTTCGCCGCCGCGGCGCAGGCGTATTACGGGAAGCCGTTGGAGAAATTGAACGTGGCGGAGTTCGCCATGCTGGCCGGCCTGCCCAAGGCGCCGTCGCGCTACAACCCGGTTGCCAACCCGAAACGCGCCCAGACGCGTCAGCAGTACATCCTGCGCCGCATGCTCGGCCTGCACTACATCGACGACACCCAATTCAAGGCGGCGCTGCAATTTCCGCCGGCTGCGCGGCACGATCCGCAAGCCACCGAGGTGAAAGCCGATTATGTGGCGGAAATGGTGCGCCAAGCCATGTTCGAGCAATATCACGAGGGCATTTACAACAGCGGTTTGAAGGTTTACACCACATTGCGCCGCGCCGATCAGCTCGCAGCCAATCAGGCGTTGCGTCAAGGCGTGCTGGATTACGACCGGCGCCACGGCTATCGTGGGCCTGAAGGTCATATCAACATCGTCGGCAACCCCGCCAATCTGGAGGAAATGCTGGAGGACGCCCTATCCGAAACGGAAGAAAGCAACGACTTGTGGCCCGCCGTCGCGTTGGTAGCCGGCGCGAATGAAATCAAGGCTTACGTGAAAGGCGGCGAGCATATCACTCTCAGCGGCGATGGCCTGAAATTCGCCGCGAAAGCATTCAACGATAAGGCCGATCAAAAAATGCGCTTGCGCCGCGGCTCGCTGATCCGGGTCAGGAAGGACGATAAAGGCGTTTGGCAAATCGCTCAATTGCCCTTGGTCGAATCCGCGCTGCTTTCCATGGACCCCGCCGATGGAGCCATACGCGCGCTGGTGGGCGGTTTCGACTTCAACCGTAGCAAGTTCAACCACGTTACCCAGGCGTGGCGCCAGCCGGGTTCGAGCTTCAAGCCGTTCATTTATTCTGCGGCATTGGAGAAAGGCTTTACCGCCGCCACCGTGATCAACGATGCGCCGATAGTGCTGGACCCG
>SCSY01000017.1 GCA_004298625.1 Nitrospirota bacterium
AAGAGCATCATCAGTATAAGTTTTTTATTGAGCGAGAGGCTCCGGAAATAATCTTTCAGCATATTTTTAGCTTATCAGGTATAGAAATTGGAAATCAAGCAGCATGTTGCGGCGTGGCGCTATCTTGAAGCTCTGCGTTATAATGTTATACAACTATTTCTAAAAAGGAGAATGTATGGGTAAAGAAGAGACGCTTAAGTCAACGCTGATTCAATCCGTCATAGAATATGTAAGGGCAAATCATGCGGACGCAATTGATAAGGCATACGCTTATTTCTGGGACGAGAAGAATCCCGATGAGTTTTTGAGCGGTACTGCGCTTGCAGTGGGGTTCATAAATTTTGAGGACTGGCTTTTATTCGACTATAAAGCAAATGACGCGCGCGAGACGTTTTTTGATATATACGCCAAAGGCAATAAGGAATTGAAAGAAGACGAACTTGCGCTCATGAATAAAATCAAGGGTTCCTTAATAAGTCTTTATGAGGTTATATCTGTTTCAAAGGATAAAAAGGTGACGCTCAAAGACCTGCTCATGGGCGGGGAAGAGGTTTCGCTGCGGGATAAGAAACTAACCAAAGGCCTGAAAAAAGGCGATATATTTGCAGCAAGGCTTCTTAATCTTGATAACGGCCATGTGATGAGCGGCTGCGTCTATCCGTTCAGGCAGGAAGATAAGAAGAAGGTTCTCGCTTACATAGACCGGATGTTCGGGAGGTATAAGAGAAATGAAAAGACGGACGGAACGATGAGGGATTTTCTGAAGGACTACGGCGATATGTTTAATATGACGTGGATAAATATAATCCTTAATCAAAGTGAAGACAATTCAACACCTTTATGATGTGAAAATTACCTTGATTAAAAATGTATGGGAGGATAGGTTATTTTTAGCGTTTTTCAGGAGGTGGGTTATGAAAAGGCGTAATTTAATTTCTTTAATCAGTATAATTTTTATCCTGCTTGCAGGCATGGCGATGACAGGGTGCGGGACGGGATTGACGCAGGCTGCAAAAGAAGGAGACATCGCTGCCCTCCAGAAACTGCTCGATGAAGGTGCAGATATTAATGAAAGCGGGTTGGGAACTAAAATGGGCGGGCCGCCAATAATTCATGCGGCATACTATTGCCGAAGCGAAGTGGTAAAATACTTGATAAACAGAGGCGCTGACATAAATGCAATTTCAGTTCCCCGTTCATCAGGATGGCGAGCTTTGCATCTTGCTGCTTGGGGTTCAGACTGCACTGAGGTGGTAAAGCTTCTGCTTGATGCCGGGGCTGATATTAATGCAAGAGCTAACGATACATACGGCTCGGTGCTGGCAATAGCAGCATCTGAAGGCTATATTAAGACGGTAAAATATCTGATTGCGAGAGGCGCTGACATCGATGACGCGCTCATCGTTCTTGAAAGACGTGGGGATAAAAAAGGTCTGGCATTGCTCCAGAAGTTTGAAAAGCAGAAAATTGCGGTCCGGCTTCCTGAAAATACACCTCCTTCCATTGTTGCCAAATCTGATGTTGATGAACTGCCTGCAATAAAGGCAAAACCCAACAAAAACTCCTATGCGATTGTAATTGGAATCGAGAATTACCGTCAAAAACTCCCGAAGGCTGATTATGCGGTAGCTGACGCAAAGACTGTAACAGAATATCTCACAAAGGTAATGGGTTATCCAGAGGAAAATGTTGTAACACTTTTAAATGAACATGCGACAAATGTAGATTTTGCAAAATATTTTGAAAAGTGGCTCTGGAATAATGTAGAAAAAGATAGTTCAGTGTTCATCTACTATTCAGGACACGGCGCGCCAAACCCCAATACAGGAGATGCCTATCTTGTACCTTATGACGGTGATCCGTCATTCATTGACCAGACAGGCTATTCCCTGAAACGGCTCTATGAAAACTTGAATAAGCTTCAGGCAAAAGAAATCATCGTTGCGCTCGACTCCTGCTTTT
>SCSY01000182.1 GCA_004298625.1 Nitrospirota bacterium
GAGCTGGCAATTATTCCGCCGAGCATGACCATCCTTCCCTTATGCGCATCCGGGTCTTTGAACAAAGCAGGGGCTGCAATCTCCCTGTCTACGCTTTGCCTCATCTCTCGTGAAACCACATGACCGCAGCCCAAAAGAAGCATTAGGGCTATTGACGTCAATATAATCTTTCTCATGATTCTAAATTATAGCGTGTTTTGCCGGTTTGTTGAAGAGATAACCGAGCGGGAATCCAGAAAAAATAAGGACTGGATTCCGCATCTCGTAGCGAGTCTCCGCGAAGAGTCGCTACGACAAGTGCGGAATGACAGCAAAACAAGAACTTTTAGAAACGGCACCATAGCATAACCTGCGGTCGTCTTCATGCCGGTTATGCGAACCATTTCCGTTTCAATTTCCCTTTTAGCATTTCGCCGGTTTTCCAGTCTCTGCTGTAGACCCTCCCATCACTCAGGAGGGCAACCTCTAAAGGCTGCCTTCCTATCTTTGCACAATGAGTGATTTTAAACCGTGTTGTATCAATGGCGACTACATCCGCGCTAAAGGGTCTTGCAACGGCACATAAGGTTTCATCTTTATAGTTTCCAATAAACTGCATGGCGCCTTTTGCTGCGCCCTGGAGGTGCATATATTTTTTTACTTTCCAGTAATTCGGATCGATAGATAGAATAGTGTCATAATCATCTGCCCACAATTCATTAGCCATGCGCCTGAATTTTAAAGTTGGGTTGCCATGGCGTTCCGCAAGAGAAAGTTTGCGGATTACTTTACGTTCCTCCAGATCATACAGTATGGGATTAGAATCCCTTTGGACTGAAATAATAAGCTGGGAAGTCCCCGGAACCTCGACTGCGCCGATAACTCCCTGATAATCTTTGTCGTATGAGCTGTCATACCAATCCAAATCAATAAGTTGCAACTCCGGTCTGACCATATCAATATATAACAAAAAGGAATCTGATTTTGAGGGATATTGAAGATATGCGACATAAGCCTTAGGAAGTTTCTTCCAAACTTCTTTATCTCCTTCGATACTCGTCGCTCCTTCATTAAAAACAGCTTTTGACATGGCTTCGTTAGGCGCTTCAAATGAATGGGCGGTGATCAGCAGTTTTTTCCCGTCATAGTGATGAACAACTGAAAAGTATTCGCTGTTCGAGTCATGCAGGCTGAGATAGTTCGCATCCGATAGCTTAAGTATATCGATTCTATCCGTTCTTGTGTCGAGCGTCCAAAGGCTGCCTTTTTCAACCCAGCCAAGCGAAGATACGATCAATGTTTCATCAGGATTTGTGAGCATAATTTCAAACCAGTATCAAACTAAGAAGGCAATCAGCCAGGCATGCAGCGAAAGTCGTTTTGAACCGAAGTGTTCCACGTGGAACACTTTGTTATTGTTCTTTTTCAGTGTCCTTTTTCTCTTCCTTTTTCTCTCTGACGCAAATTCCCATAGAGCCTTCTTTACATTTGCTGCCGTCAATCCAGGTTGTCCCGTTAAGATTTGCTCCGTTCAGATATGATTTTTCCAATAATGCGGCTTTCAGATTTGCGCCGCTCAGGTTCGCTCCGTTTAGGTATGTCCTTTCCATCAATGCCGCCCTCATATCTGCCCCGCTTAAATCCGCGCCATTAAGATATGCCCTTTCCAATAGCGTTGCCCTAAGATGCGCGCCTATCAGATTAGCGCCATTCATAGATGCCCCCCTCAGATCTGCTCCACTGAGATTTGCACCGCTCAGGTTTGCCCCTCTCAGGTTCACATCTTTCAGATCAGCGTTGCCGATATCCGCCTTGCTGAGGTCGCATCCAGGACATTGCCTGGTGGTTAGCAGTTGATGAAGATGGCCATGATCATAGCCATATACGACACTTCCGGTTAAGATAAAATAAATGATTGAGATCCAGATTGCCGTGCAGAGTTTCTTGCCCATCGTAACCCCTCCTTTGTCTGCCTTCATAAAATTCTTCTTTTAGGTATATTTTCCATATTACAGCACTTCAAAATTAAACTCAAGAAGCAATATTGTCTTTTTTGGCATAATTACAAAAATCGGTGTCCAGAAGCCCGCAATCATAGGGGCGGCCTTTTTGACAAATCTGTTCCATTCATGCATAATTGTAATTGAGAATCAGTTGCAATTATAAATCAAGAAGGGAAAACGATACACCGATGGGCGCGAACGATAAGATAGTTCTGGTGGGCAATCCGAATGTGGGGAAAAGCGTTATATTCGGTCTTCTGACGAATAAATATGTAACGGTGTCTAATTATCCCGGCACGACCGTAGAGGTTTCATACGGCGATATGACGCTCGGAGGGAAAAAATATCTCGTGATTGACACGCCGGGCGTGAACAGCCTCGTCCCCATGAGCGAGGACGAGAAGGTAACAAGAGATATTTTTTTAAAGGAGAGGCCGTTTGCGGTTGTCCAGGTGGCTGATACCAAGAATATCAGGCGGTCGCTCCTGATAACTTTACAGATAGCGGAGATGGGGCTCCCGTTGGCGCTCGCCCTTAATATGGCGGATGAAGCCAGGGACAGGGGGATAGTAATAGATATAGAACAGCTCAAAACCCTTGCAGGCATAGAGGTTGTAAGCGCTATAGCGCCCCAGAGAAAAGGAATAAAGGAGATAAGAGAGGCCGTAAAGAAGCCGTTAATGTCTACGCTGCGCGTAAAATACAGCCCTGTCATTGAGGAATATATCGAAAAAATATGCGCCCTCCTGCCCAAACTTAATATATCCCGGCGCGCCTTTGCCGTTATGATTCTTTCCGGGGACGAGAGCCTTAAGGAATGGCTTGTGGTAAATCTCAAACCGGAGGTCATTAAAGAGATAGAGTCTTTCAGGGATGAATGCCAGGCAAAGGTGAGAGAGCCGATAAGCCTTTTGATAAATCAGAGCCGGCTCGATATTGCAGATGAGATTACTTCAAAGATACTTAAGAAGACCCCTGCCGAAGGAGGAAGGGCGCTGTCTTTTATCGGGAACATGAGCATGCATCCTTTGTGGGGGATTCCGCTGCTGTTAATGGTGCTTTTCGGTCTCTATGAGTTTGTGGGTGTTTTAGGGGCCGGGACATTGGTTGGTTTTTTTGAAGAAATAATTTTTGGGAGATACATAAACCCCATGTCAACAAAGGTCATTAAACTATTAATGCCTGTTGGGTTTCTCCAGGAGATATTTGTGGGCGAGTATGGCCTTATCACTGTTGCGCTCACATATTCCATAGCTATTATCCTTCCGATTACGGCAACGTTCTTTATCGCATTTGCGATCCTTGAAGACAGCGGCTACCTGCCGAGGCTTGCCATAATGAGCAACAGGTTATTTAATATAATGGGACTGAACGGCAAGGCTGTCTTGCCTATGGTGCTTGGCTTGGGATGCGGGACTATGGCTGTGATGACCTCCCGGATACTCGAAACAAGGAAGGAGCGATTGATACTAACCTTTCTCCTTGCCCTTGCTGTTCCATGTTCTGCGCAGCTCGGCGTAATTCTCGGTATGCTCGGAGCGCTATCGTTTAAGGCTACTGTAGTTTGGTCAGCCTCTGTATTGCTGACGCTGCTTTTTTCGGGGTATCTTGCGTCAAAGGTAATAAAGGGAGAAAAAACAGAATTTTTCCTTGAGATCCCCCCTATCAGAAAACCTGCCCTTGCCAACATAGCCGTAAAGACATTGGGAAGGATTGAGTGGTACCTGAAGGAGGCTGTCCCGCTTTTTATACTCGGCACTTTTATCCTCTTTGTTCTGCATAAGCTGAACCTCTTGACCGTGCTTGAGACTGTAGCGTCTCCTATTGTAGTGAACCTTCTCGGTTTGCCGGAGAAGACAACGGAGGCATTCATTATCGGGTTTTTAAGAAGGGATTATGGCGCAGCGGGTCTTTTCGCGATGGCGGAAAAAGGCCTGCTTACTCCTGTTCAGTCGGTTGTAAGCCTTGTGACAATAACTCTTTTCATCCCGTGTCTCGCTAACTTTTTTATGATAGTAAAAGAAAGAGGGGTAAAGACAGCGCTGGCAATCATAGCAATTGTATTCCCCTTTGCCTTTCTCGGGGGAGGCCTGCTGAATTGGATTTTAAAAACATTAAATGTGACATTCTGAAATGAAGCGGATGGAAGATAGGGTTTTCAGGGAATTTCTTCAGAAAAAAGGACTGAAGTTTACAAAGGAGCGCGCCGCTATCCTTAAGGGGGTATTTTCTGCACGCGGCCACTTTGATCCGGATGACCTTCTGATAAAGATGCGGGGGAAGGGGATAAGGGTATCCAAGGCATCCATTTACAGAACACTCCCATTGCTTCTTGAAAGCGGGCTTATCGAACAGGTGCTTAAGGTAGACAAGCACGCACATTATGAACATACATTCGGTCGCGGGCATCACGACCATCTCATCTGCCTGAAGTGCGGAAAGGTCATCCCTCTTTATTCCAGGAAACTGGAAAAATTACAGGAAAATCTCTGCAGGAAAGAAAAATTCAAGTGCCTGACGCATACGCTCGAAATCAGGGGGTATTGCTTAAGGTGCAATTCAAAATCAGGCCTTTCCTGAAATTCTTATCCCTTCTGATAAGGTCATTCACCCTGACGCCATCCGGAACCTCAATAAAAACAATATCTTCATTGCGGGCAGAACTAATGACTGAGCCCTCAATGTCTTTTATCGAAGCTATATCAAAGAGTTTTTCTTCAAAACCAGGCGTTAGATATTCAACTTTGTCTCTGGCATCAAGCCTATTCCTTAACCCCACCTTTGCAGTGCCGTTATTCACCTCAAGGACAATGCCGACAAGCTCATGGCTCATCCTGTAACTCTCTCCGTCAAAATTATAATCGCTCTCAGGCTGTTTCCCGAAGAACATCCCTGTTGTGTATCCCCTGCTCGAAAACATCGAAAGCTCTTTAAGCCACCGCGGGTTGGGCTTGAACCCATTGCCGGACATTGAGTCGATCGCTTCCCTGTATGTCTTGACGACCCCTGCGACATAGTTTATCCCCTTCATCCTTCCTTCGATCTTGAAGCTGTCAATTCCGGCATCAACAAGTTTTGGCAGATGCTCGATCATGCAGAGGTCTTTAGAACTCATGAGATATGTGCCTCTCTCATCTTCAAACACCGGAAAATATTCCCCCTGTCTCTTTTCTTCCATTAAAGAATAGTTCCACCTGCACGAGTTTGTGCACTCTCCTGTATTGCCGCTTCTCTGTGCAAGGAAACTGCTTATGTAGCACCTCCCCGAGTATGATATGCAGATCGAGCCGTGGACAAAGACCTCAAGTTCGACATTTGTTTTTTTGCGGATTTCCTTTATCTCATCTATCGAAAGCTCCCTCGAAAGAACAAGTCTTTTTGCGCCGAGACCTTCCCAGAACCTGGCTGATTCGGAATTAGTGATGTTTGCCTGTGTGCTTATATGGATGTTTATCTCAGGAGTTTTTTTCTTAAACATCGTGAATATCCCCGGATCAGAGAGTATAACGGCATCCGGCCTTACATCGCTTAAGAATTCCACATGCGCTTCAATATCTGAAATGTCTTTGTTATGAGGAAAGATGTTGACAGTGATGTAAACCTTTTTCCCGTACCCGCGCGCATACTTTACAGCCTCTCTTAATTCTTCGGGATTAAAGTTACCGGCCTTTCCCCTGAGGCTGAACCTTGAATCCCCAAGATACACGGCATCAGCTCCGTAATGGATAGCCGTCTTAAGTTTCTCAAAATCCCCTGCGGGAGCTAATAATTCAGGTTTTTTCATATTTCTCTTAAAATTAAAAACGAATAAAGAGATGCGATGGTACCGTCGCTCATTCTCGGGCTAACGCCCTCCGAGGAATTTTGCCTCTTTATCTTTTTCATATTTTATATAAGTTTCGGGACTATCGGCAAAATAAAACCGCTCAAATACCATCACATCTCTTTTTCAGAAAAAACAAGCCAGACCTGACTTATAGCCTCTTCAAAATTTCTTTTGCCTTTTTAATGTCCTTCTTAATCTCTTCTTCAAGCGCTTTTACATTCGGAAACTTTTTTTCATCCCTTATCCTCGCAATAAAATCCACCCTGAGATTTTTCCCCAATAGATTCCCTGAGAAATTAAATATGTGAACTTCATAGCTTAATGGCATCTCCCCGAAAGTAGGATTCTTACCGATATTAGCAACACCATTTCTTTGACCCTCAAAGGAAACTTTCACCGCATAAACTCCTTCTTTCAAAGGAACTGATTTTTCAACAGCCAGATTCGCAGTAGGCGTATGGAGCAATTTCCCGCCTCTTCCCGCGCCTTTGATAACCCTACCTTCAATAAAATAATGCTTTCCAAGAATCTTTTTTACATCCTGAACTTTGCCGGAAGAAAGAAGTTCTTTCAGCTTCGCATCTTCAATGAGCTTTTTATAAACAGTCTCAACTTGCTTCTTTGTCTTTTCAGGAAGACCGCTGTTATCTATTTGATAATCAGATCTCTTTATCTTTTCCTTTATCGGAAGCTGGCATTTAAGCCTTTCAATGACTTCCTTTGGCGGAATGCCGTGCATGGACAGCCTGTTAATCGCGGTTGTTTCTCTGGTAAATACAGTAATCATCTTATCGAATCTTCCTTCGTAT
>SCSY01000389.1 GCA_004298625.1 Nitrospirota bacterium
GGGAGATCGGTTCCTGGGTGCTGGACGAGGCGCATTGCCTTTCCAAGTGGGGACATGATTTTCGACCCGATTATCGCTACGTCGGGCGCTTCATCAAGGAGAAGGCCGGTGATGGCAGAGTGCCTCCCGTGCTTTGCCTCACCGCCACTGCTAAGCCCGACGTAGTGGCCGACATCCTTGCCTACTTCAACGATAAGGCCGGCATTGCGCTGCAATGTCTTGACGGCGGCGCACGACGGGAAAATCTTGAATTTGATGTAGTGCCGACCACGCCTGCGGCCAAGTTCGCGCATATCCACCAGTTGATCGAAACGTATTTACCTCCTGAAATGTCGGGGGGCGTTATCGTGTACTGCGCCACGCGAAATCAGACCGAAGAGATCGCCGCTTTTCTGAAAGAGAAAGGCTTGGCCGCCAGCCATTTCCATTCCAAGCTACGCCCGGAGACCAAGAAAGCCGTGCAGGAAGCTTTCATTCGCGGTGAACTGCGCGCGATGGCCGCCACCAACGCATTTGGCATGGGTATCGACAAGCCGGATGTGCGTTTGGTCATCCATGCCGACATTCCCGGCTCGCTGGAAAACTATTTGCAAGAGGCGGGCCGCGCCGGGCGTGACCGGTCGCCTGCCAGTTGCATTCTGCTCTACACCCCGGAAGACGTGGAACGGCAATTCGGCATGTCGGCCCGGTCACGGCTGACCCGCAAGGAAATTCAAGCCATCCTCAAATCCTTGCGTAACCTGGACAAGAAGAAGCGCAAGGAAGGCAAGCCGGGCGGCGAAGTCATCGCCACTTCGGGCGAGATTCTGGCCGAGGATGAAGATGCCGCCTTTGAACGCGACTCCGCCACCGAAGACACGCGCGTGCGCACGGCGGTTTCCTGGCTGGAAGAAGCGCAATTGCTGACGCGCGAAGAAAATCAGGTGCAAATTTTTCCTTCGTCGTTGCGGGTGTCCTCATTGGAAGAGGCGCGCAACAAGCTCGCCGGCAAATCACTGCCGGAGATCTATAAGCAGCAGTTGCTGGCCATCGTTGATGCCTTGATTGCCGCCGATCCCGATGAGGGGATTTCCACCGATGAACTGATGGGAATCGCGCGCATTTCTTCAGAGAAAATCCGCACCGCTTTTGCCGATCTCGAACAATACGGGATC